>CAISQQ010000361.1 GCA_903887655.1 uncultured Burkholderiales bacterium | reverse complement strand
ACTGGACTTTTCTCTTGCAAATGGGTGATGCAGCCCACATTGGCCGACAAGATGTGCGCAGGGGACCTTGCCATCAGGTGCTGGAGCTTTCTGTTTTGCAAAGCGTGGGAGAGCACGGGCTCCAAAACCGAGTAGGTGCCCGCTGAGCCACAGCACAGGTGAGCATCTTGTGGGGCGCTCGTGAGATGGAACCCCAGGTCTTTCAACGCCGCTTCGACCACGCCCGTGATCTTTTGCCCGTGCTGCAAGGTGCAGGGTGGGTGAAACACCATCGGCCCCGCGTCCAGCAGCCGTTGGGGTTGGAGTTGGGGTTTCAAATGGGGAACCCATGAGGGCAGCATTTCGCTCAAGTCTTGGCATTGGGCGCTGATGGTGCGGGCTTTGTCGGCATACAGTGGGTCGTCTTTGAG
Source organism: uncultured Burkholderiales bacterium (assembly GCA_903887655.1). GTDB lineage: Bacteria > Pseudomonadota > Gammaproteobacteria > Burkholderiales > Burkholderiaceae_C > Limnohabitans. The sequence continues at coordinate 3,163 of CAISQQ010000361.1, read as the reverse complement.
CACATGGCCATAGTCTTTGACCATCACCCCGCAGCCCGATGCGTTGCTGATCACGCTTTGAACCCCGGCTTCTAAATACGGCCACCAAGCGTCGATGTTGCGCTTCATTTGCACCAAAGCACGCTCGTGGTGGCCCAGGTGTTGGGCCAAAGCCGCGCAGCAGCCCGCGTCCTGGGGGGTGATCACCTCCATGCCGAGTGCCGTGAGGACCCGCCGGGTCGCAGCGTCAATGCCCGGCAAGAGCGTGGGTTGCACACAGCCTTGCAAGAGGAGCACGCGTTGACCCGCCAGGGGGCTCGCCGCGATGGGCGCGAGGCTGACCCGTGGCGTCGCACTCGAGCGGGCTTGAACCTTGGCTTTGAGGGCCTGGGGCAAGATGGGTCTGAGCCACTGGCCGAGTCGATAAGCCGGCGCAAACAACACCGAGGGCAAGAAGTAGACCAAGAGCGACCTGAGCGCGCGAGTGGCCCATGGACGTGCGACTTGGGCGTCGACCAAGGCGCGACCCACATCGAGCAAATGGCCATACTGCACACCACTGGGGCAGGTGCTCTCGCAGCTGCGACACGTGAGACACCGATCCAAGTGCTCTTGCGTGCTCCTGGTGGGCGTCTCGCCTTGGAGGACTTGACGGATCAAATAGATGCGCCCGCGTGGGCCATCGAGCTCGTCGCCCAAGAGCTGGTAGGTGGGGCAAGTGGCGGTGCAAAAGCCACAATGCACACACTGGCGCAACACGTCTTGGCCGGTCTTGGCGAGCAAGGAGTGTTCGTATTGGGGGGCGAGGGTGGTTTGCATGGGGCCGATCGGTGAGGACTGGATCTTAAAACAAACAGCCTTTGTCAAACACGCCATGGGGATCAAAGGCGTGTTGGATTTGGGATTGGATTTGGGCGCTCACGCGCGTCAAGTCGGGGCGCAGCAAGGACGGGAATGATTCGCTGCCTTCGAGCGTTTCGAGCGCGAGACCTGGGGCGGTTCTCCACAGGGAGAGTTGAGCGCCGATCTGGCGGGCCTCGTGTCGCAACTGCTCACCCAAGCTCAGTGGCGCCCAAAACCAGCGCAAAGCACCGTGCCACTCCATGAGCGTGGTCGCCACCGAGGGCAAAGCGCGCGCTCGGTATTGCTCGGCCAAGGGCAAACTCAAACGCCACAGCACCGGGCTTGAGGGCGGTGAAGCGCTTGACTCCCTATCAGGCGCCGGGGTCCTGAAAAACCGCATGCGCTGGTCTCGAACACTCGCCCAGAGTGTCAAGGCGTCGTGATGGCTGAGCTCGACACCCACGAGCCCGAGCTGTTTGAACTCCGCGTGCAAGCTCGCAAGGCTGGCCCTCACCGAAGCGCGTGCACCCCGAAAGCGCAGGGTCCACACCCCAAGCTCGTTGCCTGGCTCACCTCGCCAGTTCTGGATGGCGCTGGGGACCTCAACAGCCTCAACCCCCTCAACCCCCTCAACCCCCTCTTGAGCATCTAGAGCTTCTGAGGCCATCCAAACGCTGGCGTGCAGGGGCCAAGCCCGCGTGCCCCATTGCGACAGCAAGGCCAAGGCCTGCGCGGCGCTCAGGCGCACTTGCAGGCTTTCCTCGCAAGGCGCTTGGGGCAGCACTTTGAAACTCACTTGCGTGATCAAGCCCAGCATCCCCCACGATCCGCACAGCACGCGCGAGACATCGTAGCCGGCGACATTTTTCATCACCTGCCCGCCAAACTGCAAGTACTCACCGCGCCCGTTGATGAGGGAGACCCCCAGCACGTGGTCACGCAGCGAGCCAGAGCTCACCCGGGCGGGCCCTGAGAGGCCACACGCCACCATGCCGCCAACACTCGCATCGGTGTTGCCGTGAGATTGTCCCGGCACCTCAAAACTCGGGGGCTCAAACGCCAAGCATTGTCCGGCCGCTGCCAGCACCGCTTGCACTTGCGATAAACGCGCCCCGGCTTGCACGCGCACATAAAGCTCACTGGCTTCGTGCTCAATGTCTTGCCCCAAACCCTCGGTGCTGATCACCGAGCAAGGTTGGGCTCGCCTCGCTTGGGTCCAGAAGTCTTTGCTGCCCAAACCGCGCCAAGCGAGCGTTTCGCCTTGGGCTTGGGCGTGCAAAATACGCTCACGCCACACCTGCAAGGCCACGGGTGTGTCATGCGCCAAGGTCATGGTGGGGTGCCTGGGATCAAGCCTGGTGGTGAGACACCACGCGGGCCATCTCGAGCACCTTGTTGGAGTAGCCCCACTCGTTGTCGTACCAAGCGATCACTTTGACAAAGGTCTCATCGAGTGCAATGCCCGCTTCGGCATCAAACACACTTGTGCAGACTTCGCCCCTGAAGTCGGTGGCCACCACTTTGTCTTCGGTGTAGCCGAGCACGCCTTTGAGGGCACCTTCGCTTTGGGACTTCATTTCCGCACAAATCTCTTTGTAGCTCGCGCCCTGGTTGAGCTCGACCGTCAAGTCCACGACCGAGACGTCGGAGGTGGGCACGCGCAGCGACATACCGGTGAGTTTTTTATTGAGCTCAGGAATCACCACCCCCACGGCTTTGGCCGCACCGGTGGAGCTTGGGATGATGTTTTCCAAAATCCCGCGCCCACCGCGCCAGTCTTTGTTGGAGGGGCCGTCGACGGTTTTTTGGGTGGCGGTGGTGGCGTGCACGGTGGTCATCAAGCCGCGCTTGATGCCCCATTTTTGGTGCAACACCTTGGCCAAGGGGGCCAAGCAATTGGTGGTGCAAGAGGCGTTGGAGATGATGGCCTCGCCCTTGTAGGTTTTGTCGTTCACACCAAAGACAAACATGGGGGTGTCGTCCTTGGAGGGGGCCGACAAGATCACTTTCTTGGCGCCGGCGTCCAAATGCTTGTGCGCCACATCGGCACTCAAAAAGAGTCCAGTGGCTTCCACCACCAAGTCCGCACCCACGTCGCCCCAGGCCAAGGCGGCGGGGTCTTTTTGCGCGCTCAGGCGAATCCGGTGGCCGTTGACGATCAGGGTGTTGCCCGAGACCTCGATGTGGCCTTGAAAGCGCCCGTGCACACTGTCGTATTTGAGCATGTAGGCCAAATAGTCAGGTTCTAGCAAATCGTTGATGCCCACGATCTCGATGTCGGAGAAGTTCTCCACCGCTGCACGAAACACCATGCGTCCGATGCGTGTGAGTTGAATTAATT
>CAISQQ010000360.1 GCA_903887655.1 uncultured Burkholderiales bacterium | reverse complement strand
CAGTATCTGGGGCTTGATCGATTTACTCGCCATTTTGCCCACCCTCTTGCAAGTTGCGAACTTAACGGGATTTCAGGGTGTTAAGTTGATGCGCACCTTGCAGGTTGCCAAAATGATGCGAATCTTTAAGATGCTTCATTTGGCAGTAGAAACCTCCAAGTCCGATGAAGCCAAGACCGATCCCATAAAAACCAATCTTAAGATCTATTTCACTTGCTTTTTCTTGGTCATCATGTCGAGCTCAACCTTGATGTACTACATCGAGGGCGGATGTTACTCCGAAGAGGTCATGCAAGAAGGTCAACATAAGCTTGATATTTTGGCGAACTTGAACAATACCGATTCATCGCTGGAGTCGCCCCCCGCAGTATTCATGCCAAAGGATCCTTTGACGGGCAATGATATTCCTGAAGATAAGCGGGTTTTTACCTCCATCCCACAATCTGCTTGGTGGAGCTTTTTGGCGGTCACTGGCAACAGTGAGTTTTTTCCTGTCACACTCGGTGGGAAAATTGTTGCAGCAGTGACATACTTCTTAGGATTGATCCTCTTTGGTGTTTTGATCAATATTGTCGGTAAATCGATCATGAAAAACTTTTTCATCGATCCCGATGCTGATAAACACATCACAAAAGAGGAAATCATCAACTTGATGATCCAACTCAATTGGATATCACAGCAGGAAAAAATCGTTTTTCTAGAGCTTCCTCAAGAAGAGATCAATCTGAGGATGCGGATTTTGTGTCAGCTTTAACTTAAGTCTCGCTCAGTACACACCAACACACGACCTCAATCTTGGCTGGGTTCAGGTCTTCATCTGAACTGATCACGAAAACCCTAGGGCGTGCCTATTATCGATTGGCGTATGATGATTTTGAGGATCCCTTGCCGGCTTCTCTGCAGGTCTTCACCAATTCACCTTAAGCCATGAATACAAAACGCATGCTTCTTTCTACGATTGCATCTGGACTGACTGCATCAGCTTTGGCACAATCCCTCGCTATGCCCAACACCCCTGCCAAGCCCAAAGGACCCGCTGTCTGGCTGGACCTCGACCAAGCGGAGCTCGACGCAGCTTACGACCAAAGCGTCTATGCGCCCAATTTACAGCTGATACAACGTCAATACTCGAGCAACAGCGATTTAACCAGACATCGACTTGGGAATCCACAGCGTTTTTCTTATGGCCCAAGTGCCATTGAAAAACTTGATATTTTCCAATGCAAAAAAACCAACGCCCCCATCAATATCTTCATCCACGGCGGCGCATGGCGTTCTGGTCAGGCCAAGGACTATGCCTACCTTGCAGACATCTTCGTCAAGGCTGGCGCGCACTTCGTGATCCCAGACTTTATCAACGTCTTGGAAGCCAACGGGGACTTGATGCCGATGGCACAACAAGTGCAGCGCGCCATTGCCTGGGTCTACAACAATGCCGCGCTTTTCAATGGCGACCCGAGCAAAATTTATCTCTCCAGCCACTCATCGGGTGCACATTTGGCAGGTGTCGCCCTCACCACCGACTGGGAAAAGCACCACGGCCTACCCATGAACATCATCAAAGGGGGCTTACTTTGCAGTGGCATGTATGACCTCAAGCCCGTCAGACTCTCAGCGCGCAGTGCATATGTGAAATTCACGGATGAAATGGAAGAGGCATTGAGCTCACAGCGTCACTTGGCCTTGCTCAATGCCCCCATCATTGTGGCCCATGGATCCCTTGAGACGCCCGAGTTCATCCGGCAAAACAGCGAATTCGCTCAGGCCGTGAAAAATTTGGGTAAGAGCGTTGAGTTTGTCGTGGGACAAGGGTACAACCACTTTGAGATGCCACAAACTCTGGCCAATCCTTACGGCATTTTGGGTGAACTGGTCTTAAAGCAAATGGGATTGTCCTAGCCCACCTTTCTAAGCCCGCCATTGCAGTGACTTCTTGGGGTTGCTGTCTGGCGTGGCCCCTAAGCTCACTCAAGCCTCGACAGCCTTTCTCGACCTGACCCCAAGGCCCATGGCCAGTCAAAGGCCCAAGCGAGCCTCGGGATTCACCCCCCGAAAACCAACGCTGACGCGCTCTATGGCACGGTCTTCACCACCCTCTGAGATGGGGAGTTCGGATTGGGCTGCGCAAAGCCCATGGGTGAATCGGGTACAGTCCACCTCCATGAACGTCCGCTTGAATCAAAAAATCAATCCCGCACTCTTGAGCGTACAACTCTTGGGACTATGGAGCCGCATCTCACAAGTTCATCTCGGCCTGGGGGCGTCTTGCCAGTGCGCCGGAGAAATACCCGGCGTTGCTGTGAGCGATTTGGAGCTCAACATCCTGGAGTACTTGCATGGTAAATACCAGCATGATGCGCAATTCACCGCTTGGCTGAGTCTTGAACCCAACGAGCCAAGTGTCATGAAGTCCAGTCTCACGGCCCTGTTGAAGGCCATGGCCACCCAGACTCCGGAACGAGCCCTGGCTTTGAGAGTCTTGCAAGACTTGCAACGCACTCTGGAGTCCCTGCAACAAGCCCATCTTGGCTGAGACCACAAAATTCGT
>CAISQQ010000359.1 GCA_903887655.1 uncultured Burkholderiales bacterium | reverse complement strand
CTTGGCTGCAAGATCTCCTCAAAGGCGGCAAGCGAGTCGAGCGGGTGAAGTATGGGGTCGACGAGGATGTCTGCACCGGAGACCACGCCTGCATCCGACTCTCGGGCTGCCCGACCCTCACTTTGAAAGACAATCCCGACCCCTTGAAGGTGGATCCGGTGGCCACGGTCATTGACGGCTGTGTCGGTTGTGGGCTGTGCGGTGAAAACGCCCACGCCGCGACCCTGTGCCCGTCCTTTTACCGAGCCGAGGTGGTTAAAAACGCTGGCTTCTTTGAAAAACTCCTCGACTCCTGGCGCGGCTTGGTGCGAGACACTTTGACGGTGGCTTGAATGACAACCCAACTCCAACCCCTCTCGGTTTTGGTCTGTGCCCTGGGCGGTGAGGGCGGGGGCGTGCTCACGCAGTGGATTGTGGACGCGGCCCGCTTGGGCGGCTACCCCGCGCAAGCCACGTCGATTCCTGGGGTCGCGCAAAGAACGGGCGCGACCACGTACTACTTGGAGGTCTACCCGCGCCAGTTCAGCGACTTGCACGGCCAAGAGATTGTCTTTGGGCTCAACCCCTTGCCTGGCAAGCTCGACCTCTTGATTTCTTCCGAGCTGCTCGAAGCCGCTCGGCAAGTCTCGGCCGGCATGAGCTCCAAAACGAGCTCCATGGTGATCAGCTCGAGCGCTCGGGTCTTGACGACGGCCGAGAAGATGAATTTGGGCGATGGTCGCGCCAATGCTCAACAGCTGCTGGGCTTGATCGAGCAGTTCAGCCGCGCCCACCATGTGATCGACATGGCCCGATTGACCCAAGAGGCGGGCACCATTGTGAGTGCGGTGATGCTCGGCTGCTTGGCCGGCAGCGGTGTGCTGCCCATGGCGCGCGAATTTTACGAAGCCGCCATTGGTGAGGGCGGTAAAAGTCAACAAGCCAGTTTGAAAGGTTTTGCGCTGGGCTTTGCAGCCATTCAAGCCCAGCAGCAGCAGCGCCAATACCTCGATGCCGTTTTGACCGCCCCTGCGCCTGGGCCTGAGATGGCGAGCGAGACCTTACCCGCTCATATTGCACAGCGCTTTGCGCCAGAGCTCTGTGGCCTCTTGGGGCTGGCTTATCACCGGGTGCTCGACTACCAGGGCCAGGCTTATGCCCAACTTTACATGGAGCGACTGCTGCGAATTCAAGCGGCTGAACAAGCTGTGGATCCTTTGAGCACGGTGGTCACGGCCGAGAGTCTGCGAGCCTTGGCGGTGTTGATGTGCTTTGATGATTTGATTCAAGTCGCGGACTTCAAAAGCCGGGCCTCGCGCTTTGAGCGGGTGGGCCAAGAGGTCAAGCGCGAGCGCGGGGACTTGCTCAAGATTTACGACCACTTCAAGCCCGGTATCCCCGAGTTGGCCTCGCTCATGCCCAAACGCGCCTCCCTTGCTCTCTTGGCTTGGGACCGTGCCCGTCAAGCCCGTGGCAAGACCGCCTTGTCCTTGCCCCTCAAAATCGCCGCTCACTCGGTCACGGGCCTTTTGATGCTCAAAACGCTGGCGGCTTGCAAGGTGCTGCGGCCTTGGAGTGCGCGCTTTGTCGACGAGCAGGCCTTGATCGAGGAGTGGGTTGAGCGGGTGGTGGCGAGCACGCAAGCCTCCATCGGCTTGGGTCTGGAGATTGCGCTTTGTGCGCGCTTGATCAAGGGCTATGGTTCAACCCACGAGCGTGGGCGGGAGAATTTCAGCCACATCATGACGCATTTGGCCGCTGGGGGTGACTTTGTGGACGCCCATGCGCGTGCCACTGCGGTGTCTCAAGCGCGTGAAGTTGCCCTCAAAGACGAGGCCGGCGCCGGTTTGGACCTCACTTTGAAGACCTTGGGCGCCCCGCCCAGAGCGCCACGCTACCAGCCCATTCGCTGGATGTCACAAAAAGAATTGGCTAAAAGACGCGCTCTTTGAGTCCCTTCGGGGGAAAACCTTGATGAAAAGGGAGGATGTTTTGCGCTATAAATGGGAACTTGTTTGTTTCCCGTCCATCGATCACCGTGTAGGTCCCCAGAGATGAAATCCATGCCGTCCCTTACTGCTTTTTTAAGCGCACCAAGAAGCCTCTTGGGCGCCCTGTGTTTGCTGTCTTTGCTGGGCTTGGCCCAAGCGCAAGACAAGAGCATGAATTTGAAGATGTCGTCTTGGGTGCCCGCCCAGCATCCCTTGAACCCGGCTTTGCAGGCCTGGTCTGACAGCATCAAAAAGGAGTCTGGCGGCACGCTCAACTTCACCCTTTTTCCGTCCGAGCAGCTGGGCAAAGCGTTTGATCACTATGACATGGCGCGAGACGGTATCGCCGACTTTGCCTATGTCAACCCTGGCTACCAGCCGGGTCGCTTTCCGATTTTTGCCGCCGCCTCTTTGCCCTTCATGGTGACCAACGCCAAGGCCGGCTCACAAGCCGTTGATGCCTGGTACCGCGCCTATGCCGCCAAAGAGATGAAGGATGTGCATTTCTGTTTTGCCTTTGTGCACGACCCGGGCACCTTTCACTCCAGAAAGAAAATCACCTTGCCCACCGATTTGAAGGGTCTGAAAATCCGTCCCGCCACATCGACCATGGGTCAAATGGTGACCCTCCTTGGGGGCACCAATGTGCAGGCCTCGGCGCCTGAGTCACGCGACATGCTCGAGCGCGGTGTGGCCGAAGGGATTTTGTTCCCCTACGGCTCCATCATTTTGTTTGGCATTGACAAGGTGGTGAAGTACCACATGGATGCACCGCTTTATGTGACGCCGTTTGTTTGGGTGATGAACAAGGACAAGTACGAGGCCTTGTCGGGCACGCAAAAGAAAGTGGTGGACGCGCACTGCACCAGCGAGTGGGCGGAAAAAGCAAGCGCTTCTTGGGCGGACTTTGAGATGGCAGGACGCGTCAAGTTGGCGGCAGACCCCAACCACGAGGTCTACAAATTGACTCCCGAGCAGTTGGGGGCTTGGAAGAGCGCGGTTCAACCCTCTGAAGTGCAGTGGGCAAGCGATGTCAAGAAAACCGGCCAAGATCCTGCCCCCATCATGGCAGCGTTCAAGGACAGCTTGACCAAGTTCAAGTCCGGTTTCTAAAGAGACCGTTTTGCTCATGAGTGCCCACGAGGCGAGCCAGGCGCTCGTGCCCCCCAAAACAGTGGCCGACCGATTCATCGACACCATTGAGTGGATCGCGGCGATTTTTGTGGGGCTCGTGGCGCTCAATATCTTTGTGTCGGTGGTGTTGAGAAAATTTTTCGACACCTCCATCCCCGATGGCTACGACTGGGGCCGCATGCTCATGGGGATTTTGATTTTTTGGGGGATCGCGGCCACGAGCTTTCGCGGCTCGCACATCAGCGTGGATTTGATTTGGTCCATGGCCAACCGGGCCTGGCAGCGACGAATCGACATCTTTGCCACCTTGGTGCTCCTTTTTGTTGTCACGGTTCAGACCTACACCTTGTTTGACAAAGTCAAGCTCACTTACCAAGACCATGTGTTGACCTACGATTTGAATGTGCCGACCTGGCCGTTTTTTGCGGTGGCGTGGCTGGGCGACGTCTCGGCGGTGATTTTGATTGGCATTCGCACTTGGAGATTGGTGTTTCCAATCGCCCCCAAGCCGTCCGTGAGCGATGTTGGCCATGACTGAACTCAGCGCTGACGCGGTGGCCTTGATTGGCTTTGTGGCGCTGTTTGCGCTCATGCTCCTTCGCGTGCCCGTCGGGATGGCCATGGGGTTGGTTGGGGTGGTGGGCTACAGTTATATCGCTGGCGCGGGTCCAGCGCTCAAACTCGTGGGCCAAACCTCCATGCGCACGGTGACCGACTACACCTTTGGTGTGATCCCGATGTTCATGCTGATGGGCGCCTTTGTCTCGGTCTCGGGTGTGTCCAAAGAACTCTTCAAAGCGGCCAATGCCTTCATCGGCCATTTGCGTGGGGGCCTGGGGGTGGCCACCGTGCTTGCTTGCGGCGGCTTTGCCGCGATTTGTGGCTCATCGGTGGCCACCGCGGCCACGTTTTCGACGGTGGCGTATCCAGAGATGCGCCGCTTTGGCTATCCCCAATCGTTCTCCACGGGGGTGATTGCAGCAGGCGGCACCCTGGGGGCGATGTTGCCACCCTCGACAGTGCTGGCGGTGTATGCCATTTTGACGCAGCAAGACATTGGCAAGTTGTTCATGGCGGGCATTGTGCCAGGCCTGTTGGCCATGGCGATGTATGTGTTCACCATTTTTGTGATCGTGCAAGTCAAACCCGACTGGCTGCCGCGCCACGACAAACAGTCGCGCATGGAGCGCATCGATGGGCTCAAAAACATCTGGGCACCGCTCAGCTTGTTTGTCTTTGTGATTGGCGGGCTTTATGGTGGGTTTTTCACCCCCACGGAAGCCGGTGGCGTGGGGGCCACCGGGGCGTTTTTATTGGGGGTGCTTCGCGGCAAGCTCGATAAAGCCGGCGTCAAAGAGGCCTTGCTCTCGGCCACCCGGACTTCGGCGGCCGTGTTCACGGTGCTCATTGGGGCGCTGCTTTTTGGTTACTTTTTGACAATCACCCAGACCCCCCAGAAAATCACCGAGATCTTGACGAGTTTGGGGCTGGGGCGCTATGGCGTTTTGGCCCTCATCATGGTGATGTACCTGATCCTGGGCTGCTTGATGGATGCCATGGCCATGATCATTTTGACCGTGCCCATCATTTATCCGGTGATTGTGAGCTTGGGCTTTGATCCGATTTGGTTTGGGGTGATCATCGTGATGACGGTGGAGCTCGGTCTCATTCATCCGCCGGTGGGGATGAATGTGTTTGTGATCAAAAGCGTCATCAAAGAGGTCACTTTCAGCACGATCTTCAAAGGCGTGATTCCCTTTGTCATCACGGATTTGATCCGTTTGCTCATTTTGATTGCGTTTCCCATCATTGCCTTGTGGCTGCCGGGCAAGATGCTTTGAAGTCTCGAGTCTCGGCGCTTCAACCCCATCCCTCAACAACGGCGAAAGAGTCCTCACCATGACCGATCTGTTCAAAGAGAAAGCAAAAAACTGGGATGCCAATGAGAGACGAAAACAGCTCTCTCAAGGCATCGGCGGCGCCATCTTGAACAACGTGGCCTTGCATGACCAAATGCATGTGATGGATTTCGGGGCCGGCACGGGACTCATCACCGCGCAAGTAGCGCCCCTGGTCAAAAAAGTCACCGCCGTGGATGTCTCCGAGTCCATGCTCGCCAAGCTCATGTCCAAGGAGGAGCTCAAAGGCAAAGTGGACATCCTTTGCCAAGACATCACCCTCCATCCCATGGGCGTTGAGCACGATCTCATCATGAGTGCCATGGCCATGCACCATGTGGAGGACACCCACCGCATGGTGCAATCGTTCGCCCAGCATTTAAAGCCCGGAGGTCAACTCGCCTTGGCCGATTTGGACGCCGAAGATGGCGGGTTTCACAGCTCGCCTTCTGAGGGGGTGTTTCACGCGGGTTTTGAGCGTGCAGCGTTTGCTGAAATCCTTCAGCAACACGGTTTCAAAGACATTCATTTCGTCACCGCTTACACGGCGGTTCGAGAAAATGGCGACTATCCCATTTTTTTGGCCATGGCGACGAAAAACTGAGGAAGATGGGGCCTGCCATTCGGATGCTTTAGACGAGCCGTCGTGCTTGGAATGAGTGTTGGATGGCTCGAGTCAAAATAGGGACCCCAACAACGGCTCCTTTGAGGTGATACACATGGGGATGACTTCATCAGCACGGTAGATTTTTCTATAAAAATGTCTTTTAGGAGCATTCAGACCATGCGTGAGCTGATGAGATTGAATCAAATTCGACAGGCATACACCATCGAGGATCTCAGGCTAGCCGCAAAGAATCGTTTGCCCAGAGGTGTTTTCGATTTTTACGACGGTGCGGCCGAAGATGAAGACACGCTCAAAAACAATTTATCAGCCTTTAAAACACAACGCTGGCGCCCACATGTTCTTCGCGATGTGAGTCAGGTGGACCCCTCTGGTTCTGTTTTTGGTGCTGGTATTGGCCTTCCTCTTGCCATTGGGCCCACTGGAGGTGCTGGCTTTGGGCATCCCTTGGCTGATTTGGCTTTGGCCAAAGCGGCTGCTCAATTCAATATCCCTTACTGCCTCTCCACGAGCGCCACCACCAGCATTGAAGCCATTGCCGAGCACGCGCCCGGCCGTTTGTGGTTTCAAGCTTACGTGCTCAGTGATCAAGTCCACTTTTGGAAACTTCAACAGCGAGCTTTGAGTGCAGGTTATGAGGCGCTCATGATCACCGTGGATTTGGCGGTGGGAGGGAAAAGGGTGAAAGACCATCACAACCATTTTTCATTGCCCTTTCGCCTCTCAGGGCGCAATTTGATGGACATGCTGAGCCGGCCCAGGTGGCTGCTGAGAATGATGAAACATGGATTTCCAGTGATGGAGAACATGGTGGGTGCCAGTGCGCCCAAAGCCTCACCCATGAAATCCCTCAGTGGATTGGGTTCCTCGGTCGGTAAAAATTATGATCCGAGTTTCGATTTCGAAAGACTCAAAGAGGTGAGACAGCGTTGGCCCAAAAAATTGATCGTCAAGGGTGTACAACGCGGCGATGACGCCGCCCAACTGGTTGATCTGGGAGTCGACTTGATTGTGGTCTCCAATCATGGAGGTCGACAATTGGACGGGGCGCAGGCTTCACTGGAGGTTTTGCCCGAAGTGCTGGCGAGTGTTGCAGGTCGAGTTCCTGTTTGGGTTGATGGTGGAATACGTCACGGAGGTGATATTGCCAAGGCGTTGAGTTTGGGTGCGAGTGGCGTTCTGAGCGGTCGTGCCACGTTGTATGGTGCAGTTGCTGCGGGACATGAGGGTGCACATCAAGCCTTGAGTATTTTGTCGGATGAGTTTTTGAGAACCATGCAGTTGTGCGGAGTTTGTCGAGTCAAAGACTTTCAAAGCGATTTATTACAGAAACAAATATAAAGGAGACTGTGTCATGTCCAATGCATTCTGGACCCGATGGGTTGGTTTTGGTCTGGCCCTGGCAAGCACCATCGCTTTGGCGCAAAGCGACTTTCCAGCCAAGCCCATTAAATTTGTGGTCGGGTACTCGGCTGGTGGACCAACAGATGTGATTGCACGCATCGTTGGCATCGATTTGGCCACTACTTTGGGGCAACCCGTTTTGATTGACAACAAATTGGGTGCCAATGGAAACATAGCCACAGAATTCGCAGCATCTGCTCCTGCCGATGGCTATACCCTGCTGGTCAACACTTTGTCGCTCAATGTGAATGCGATCATGTCACAAGGTCGTGTCAAATACGATCCTGTTAAAGATTTTGCACCCATTACCCTGGCCGTGGCCCTTCCTCAATATTTGATCGTTGGCTATGACAGTCCTTATAAAACAGTGGCAGACTTGATTGCCAAGGCAAAAGTGGCTCCAGAGAGTGTGAGTTTTGGATCTGCAGGTGCTGGTGGCTCAGCACACTTGTCCGCTGCGTTGTTGGCCACCAGAACCCAGACCAAAATGCTCCATGTGCCTTTCAAGGGGAATGCGCCTGCAATGACAGAAGTGATGGCGGGAAGAGTTGACTTCATGTTTTACCCTATGGTGGGTGTGAGTGAGCATGAGGCCCAAAAGCAAATTCGAATTTTGGCGGCCACTACGCTAAAAAGAACTGTTGAAGCCCCCAATGTGCCCACCATGGCCGAGGTTGGTTTTCCTGGCTTTGAGGAGTATGTGGGGCCAGTTGGATTCGTTGCTCCTGCAGGCACACCTGCAGTTATATTGGAAAAACTTGCCAGCAGCATCAGAGCCACACTCACCAAGCCTGCGATTGAACAAAAATTAAAACAGCTCGGCAGTGTTGTGGTGGCGTCGAGCCCGAATGAATACAAGCAGTGGCTCAAAGAGGACCATGCCAGATGGACCCAGTTGATCAAGACGGCAGACATCAAGGATCAACCCTAATTTGTCTGTGTTTGCAAGGAAATCTCTGGAGGCTTAAAACATGAAAATCACACCAAGTGGCAAAATACTGGGCGCATTGATCGAAGATGTTGATTTATCGGTCTCGCAGTCTGATGAACGCATTGAGGAGATCACTCAAGCCTTGGGTCGATTTGGTGTGATTTCATTTCCATCTCAAAACTTGAGTTCACTACAGTTGCGAGACTTCAGTGCACGTTTTGGTGAATTGGAGATCAATGTGGCCAATGCTCACCAAGACTCTGGGTTGCCTGAGATGATGATCTTGTCCAATATGACTCAGAATGGCAAGCCACTCGGTTTGTCGGATGCCGGTCAGGATTGGCACACCGATATGTCATACAGCCGTTTGATTGCTTTCACAAACGTACTTTATGGCATCGAAATTCCAATGCGCAACGGACGCTCGCTTGGGAATACTGAGTTTTGCAACATGCATGCAGCTTTTGCGGATCTTCCCAACGCCTGGAAAGACAAGCTCCGAGGTAAAACGGCGACCCACGACTTTGCAAAGTTTTGGGACAACATGCGCTTAAAGCCAGGGAGTCAAAGAAAACCTTTGACGCCAGAGCAAAGGCTTGCAAAACCTCCAGTCTCTCACCCGGTCGTGATGATCCACCCCATCACACGCCAAGAAGTTTTGTATTTGAACCCGGGGTATTCGATTCGGATCAATGAGATGAGTCAGCAAGAGAGTGATGAAGCTCTTGCCTTTTTGTTTGAGCATCAATTGAATGCAGCCTACCAATACAAACACGAATGGGAAAAAAGAGATGTGTTGATGTGGGACAACATGGGAACCATCCACAACGCGGTAGCTGATTATTTGCCCACTGAGCATCGCTACATCAAACGTTGTCAGGTGATGGCGACTCGTTTTTTTTGAACCTATCAGCGCCTCACTCAGACGAATGACTCAATCCCTATTCGACTTGAGTATGTTCTCTTGACTGGTCAAGTTGACAGGCTCATGTGGGGCCTGCAATTTTATGAATGG
>CAISQQ010000358.1 GCA_903887655.1 uncultured Burkholderiales bacterium | reverse complement strand
GCACAACTTCAACTTTATCAGCACCTAAAGCATCGACCGCCAAAGCCAATACTAGCGCAGAATCAATACCGCCCGATAAACCTAATAAAGCACCTTGAAAGCCATTTTTACGCACAAAAATAATCAAATTCGTGAGAGTTGGTGAAACGATATCCATGGTCTTATTTCCTTTTAACAGTGCCGTCAAGCGTCATCAAACAAGCGCTGACAATATCGTCATCAGCGGGCATGTGAAATGAGCCATCCTCTGCGGTCACCAATTTGACGAAGTCCAAGATGTTGCGCGCGTACAAAGCGCTCGCATCGGCCGCCACCATGGAGGCCAAGTTGGTGTAACCCACCAAGGTCACGCCGTGGTGCTGAACAATTTGATCGGCCTGGGTCAAGGGGCAGTTGCCGCCTTGGGCCGCGGCCAAGTCCACAATGACCGAGCCCGCCTTCATCGACTCCACCATCTCAGCGCTCACCAAGACCGGGGCAGCACGCCCGGGGATCAAGGCCGTGGTGATCACCACGTCGGCCTGAGCGACGCGTTTGGCCACCTCCACCTTTTGGCGATCAAGCCACGACGCGGGCATGGGACGGGCATAGCCGCCCACACCTTGCGCGGCCTCGCGCTCTTCGTCGGTTTCAAAGGCAACATCGATGAACTTGGCACCCAAGGACTCGACTTGCTCCTTCACACTGGGGCGCACATCCGAGCACTCAATCACAGCGCCCAGGCGTTTGGCCGTGGCAATCGCCTGCAGACCTGCCACCCCAACACCCAAAATCACCACGCGAGCGGCCTTGACGGTGCCAGCAGCGGTCATGAGCATGGGAAAGAAGCGTTGGTACAAATCGGCCCCGAGCATCACCGCTTTGTAGCCGGCAATGTTGGCTTGGGAGGACAAGACGTCCATGCTTTGCGCACGCGTCGTTCTGGGCGCGGCCTCGAGCGCGAAGGCGCACACCTGCGCTTGCGCCAAGCGCTCCAAACCGGCCGCGTCAAAGGGGTTCAACATCCCCACGAGAACGCTTTTGGGCTTCATCAAAGCGAGCTCTTGCACGCTAGGCGCACGGACTTTGAGCACCACGTCTTGAGACATGGCCGCGGCTTGGTCGCTGATCACAGCGCCCGCCGCCACATAGGCCTCATCGGTCACACTGGCCTTGAGGCCGGCGCCGGCCTCGACCACAATGTGGTGTCCTTTGGCTTTGAGTTTCTTAATGGTCTCTGGGGTCGCGGCCACGCGACTCTCCCCAGGCAAGGTTTCAAGCGGCACGCCGAAATTCATGGGATAGGCTCCAAAAAAACCGTTCGCCTGATGGGTCAGGCTTTGGGTGAAAAACGAATCGGATAGGATAACCCATTTTAGTTACGTCTTTGGGTTTTCCCTAAAAAGTGCCAAAATTGCAATCAATTTTGCGGCTCTGCACCATTTTAAAAGCTTCCCGGGCCTACCCCTCATTAAAAAACACACCGCCATGCTGACGCCCCCCTTCGATCCCTCAACCCCACCCCAACCCAGCCTCACGCGGTGGTCCCCCAGCGCCACGGTGGCGGCCATCATCGAGCGCGACGGGCGATTTTTACTGATTGAAGAGCACACCCCGGAGGGGCTGCGGCTCAACAACCCGGCTGGCCACTTGGAGCCCGGTGAGTCTCCCTTGGAGGCTTGTGTTCGTGAAGCCCGGGAAGAATGCGCGCACGCTTTTCAACCGACTCATTTGGTCGGGATTTACCTCTCACGCTTTCAGCGCCACGACCCCTCACACCCCCTCCATGAAGACGTGACCTATTTGCGTTTTGCCTTCGCTGGAGAGCTTTTAGAGCACTTTCCCAGCCAGTCCTTGGACCACGGCATTGTGCGCACCGTGTGGCTCACGAGCGACGAGGTCTTGGCCAGTGCTGCGCGGCACCGAAGCCCGCTGGTGGTGCAGTGCATGCAGGACCATCTGCGCGGTCAGCGCCTGCCCTTGGAGGCCATCCACACCGACCCGAGCGTGTGGCGCTCACCCCTCTAGGACCTGTTGTACCTGTAGGACCTGAAAAACCTGAAGGACCTGAAGGCCCCGCCAGAACCCAAGTTTGCACAAGCCGCTGACAAAAAGGCCATAATCTCGGGTCAGTGGGCCCTGCCTCAATGGGGTCCCACGATTATTCATCTCAACGGTCAACTTGGTGGAGAGTTTTTGTGAATCAATTAGCTTACAAATATGGCAGCGGTCAAGCCGTGTCGCGCATCGAAGATGACCAACTCCTCAAGGGTTTGGGGCAATACACCGATGACATCGTGCACCCGGGTCAGTCCTATCTCTCTTTTGTGCGCTCCCCACACGCCCACGCCCACATTGTCTCGATCGACACGGCCCATGCCCGCACCCTGCCAGGCGTCTTGGCCATCTACACGGCCCAAGACATGCACGAGCTCGGGGTCAAGCCCATGGCGCGACCGGTCAACTTCAAGCGAGCCGATGGCTCGCCCATTGCCTCAGCGGTTCGCACGATTTTGGCCACCGAGCGCGTGCGCTTTGTGGGTGAAACGGTGGTGGCCGTGGTCGCGAGCAGTTTGGAGATGGCCAAAAACGCCTGCGAAGCCGTGGTGGTGGAATACGACCCCTTGCCCTGCGCGGTCACCTTGGAGGACGCCTTGGCCGAGCAAGCACCACTGCTGGCGGATGTGCCCGACAATATTGTGGCCGAGACCCGCTATGGCGACAGCGCGCAAGCCCAAGCGGCCTTCAAAACGGCCGCGCACACCGTCACCCTGGAGATCGTGCACCAGCGCTTGATTCCGTTGACGCTGGAGCCACGCAGTGTGCAAGCCCACGTCGAGGATGGCCGCCTGATCGTGCGCATGAGCTCTCAAATGCCCAGCGCTCCGCACGCCCAAATTGCCGACCTGTTTGGCATTCCCGCAGCAGACATTCGCGTGATGGTGGGCGATGTGGGTGGCGGATTTGGCATGAAAACCGGCGCCTACCCCGAGGACTTGATGGTGGCGTTTTGCGCCCACCAATTGAAGCGCCCCGTCAAATGGCAAGCCGAGCGATCGGAGGACTTTTTGGCCTGTAGCCATGGCCGAGACGTGTTGAGCCATGCAAGCATGGCGCTTGACGCGAACGGCAAAATCGTGGCCCTGCAAGTCTCGAACGTCGCCAATGTGGGCGCCTATCCCGGCATGACCGGGGTGGCGATCCAGCTGCTCATTGGCCCTTGGGTGCAAACCGGGGTCTATGACATTGGCCTCATAGACTACCACTTCAAAACCGTGATGACCAACACCGCCCCCACTGGCGCCTACCGGGGTGCGGGCCGTCCGGAGGCGATCTTCAACATCGAGCGTCTGATGGACGAGGCCTCGCGGGTGAGTGGCATTGACCGCTTGACGCTCAGGCGCGTGAACATGATCAAGCCCAGCCAAATGCCCTACAAAAACGCCATGGGCCAGACCTATGACACGGGGAACTTTGAATCCATCATGGACCAAGCACTCGCCCTCGCCAATTGGGACGGCTTTGACGCTCGCGCCAAAGCCTCCGAGGCCAAGGGTTTGTGGCGCGGCCTGGGGATTGCCACGTTTCTCGAGTGGACGGGCGGCAACGCCATGGAGGAAAAAGTCAATGTGCGCATTTTGGCCGATGGTGTGATTGAGGTCTTCACCGCCGTCAACGCCATGGGGCAAGGCATCGCCACCTCCTTGTCTCAACTGGTGGTCGATGTCTTTGGTGTTGACATCGCTCAAGTGCGCGTCGTCATGGGCGACACCGACCGCGGTGCGGGCTTTGGCTCGGTGGGTTCGCGCTCGCTCTTCACGGGCGGCTCGGCCGTCTCGGTGGGTTCACAACAAGCGCTGGACAAAGCGCGCGAGCTCGCGGCCAAGAGCCTGGAGGCCGCGGCCAGTGATTTGGACTATGCCAGCGGGCTCTTCAAGGTCAAGGGCACGGATTTGGCCATTTCTTTGGGCCAGCTCGCGGCCAAAGAGCCTGGCTCTCGCATTGAGCTCGACTCGAGCACCTCTGCCACGGGGGCGACCTGGCCCAATGGTTGCCACATCTGTGAAGTCGAGGTGGACCCGATGAGCGGGGAGGTGGCCCTTTGCAGCTACACCTCCATGAACGATGTGGGCCGCGTGGTCAACCCCACGATCGTGATGGGTCAGCTCGACGGCGGCGCGGTGCAAGG
>CAISQQ010000357.1 GCA_903887655.1 uncultured Burkholderiales bacterium | reverse complement strand
GCGATTAAGGGCAATTGAGATGAGTGATTTGAATCAAAAAAGTTCAACAAAAGATACGCGGCCTTACAGTGGTTACCACAACCGGCCAGTTCAGCACAGCGACGACTTCATCACGCAAGTGGGTCCAGGAACGCCGGGTGGTGAATATTTAAGAAAATACTGGCATCCTTTTTTGATTGCTTCGGAGCTCAAAGATTTGCCCGTGCCAGTGCGATTGCTGGGTGAAGATTTGATCGCTTTTAGAGACCACTCAGGCCGACTCGGTTTATTGCACCGACATTGTATTCATCGGGGCACATCTCTTGAGTATGGCATCATTGCAGATAAAGGCATTCGCTGTTGCTACCATGGTTGGCATTTTGATGTGGATGGGCGTGTGCTGGATACACCAGCAGAACCACAGGCAAGCAAAATCAAAGTCAACTTTGTTCAAGGTGCATATTTGGTCAAGGAGTGGATGGGATTGCTGTTTGCTTACATGGGGCCAGTCGATGAAGTTCCCGAGTTGCCGATCTACGACTGTGTTGATAATCCCGAAGACAATCAAGCTGTTCCGTTTCGCATGCAAGTGCCCTGCAATTGGGTACAAATCGTAGAAAACGGTGCCGACCCCATCCACAATGCCTACTTGCATGCGATTGTGGCAGGTCAACAATTTTCTGAAGCCTTTAAGGTATTGCCGCAACTTGATTTTCCAGAGACACCGCTTGGCTTTTTGTCGATGGCCACACGCAAAGTGGGGGACTATATTTTCATCCGTGCAAGCGACATTATTTTGCCCAATTTCGGTCAATTCCCGAATGGAGCGAATCGAGTTGAAAAACAAAGTGTTGGGCTCAGGCCATTTTTAACTCGCTGGTCCGTTCCTGTTGATGATCACCATTCCTTTTACATGGGTTTTGCCCATTTGAACAGTTATAACGCAAGCGTGCGCAAGATGAGCAAAGAGGACTTTGGTGTCGATCGAATCCCCTTTATCGGTCAAACAGGGGATCGGCCTCTCGCGGAAAGACAAAGAGAGCCAGGGGACTACGATGCGGTCGTGACCCAAGGTGCTGTAGCCAACCGCAAGGCAGAACATCTTGGAACGACCGATAAAGGCGTTGTTCTATTCAGGCGAATGTTGGCCAAGGCGATACGTGACACACAAGATGGCGTTCGTCCGCAAAAACCCAAGCTTTATAACAACGCCAAGGTCAAGACATATTGCCATGAAATCGTTGTAAAGGCGCCTGAAGGCGTGGATTTTACCGATCCTCAAAAGCTGGCGGATTTTGGTCGCAGTGCGGCGATGTATTTTGTTGAATTTGAAGATTTTTCGCCCAAAGAGCGAGAAGCCATGGTGACTCAGCGAGTGCAAGAACTTCTTAACGCATTGTGCACTGCTGCTGGATAAATAATCAAAGAAGAATTGAATATGAGCAATGTCTATAAAGAGCAAATTGTTTTTGCTGGAACCGTGGGTTTTCTAAACGGCCTGTTACCCGTCAATTTAAGCGATTCAAAAGTCTTTTTGCCAGAGTCGGTGGAAGAGCAGGCCAGAAAGATCATGAGAAATTTTGATGAGCTTTTGGCTCAACATGATTTGAGCAGAGACCATTTGATTGCTGTACAAATATTTTTGAAGGATTTTCACCGGTTTCACGCTCGTCTTGAAGTGATCTCGGAGGAGTTGTTTGGTGCTTCATCAAACGTTTCAAAAAGCGTGGTTGGCGTTCAAGCTTTAACAAGAGATGCGTTGATCAGCATGAATTTTGTTATTCGCACAACAAAATAATTTTTTGTCTTATTGGATGTATTTTAAAAATGAAAAAATTTGTATTGATAGTCGAATTTTTGGTTAAAAAAGAGTGTCTGGATGAATTCAATCGCTTGATTGAAATCAATGCCCACGCATCTGTTACCAATGAACCAGGATGTTTTCAGTTTGATGTTTGTGCGTCGACAGAGGATCCTACAAAAGTCTTGTTGTATGAGGTCTACGCAAGTGATGAGGCTTTCCAAGAGCACATGAAGCAATCGCACACGCAAACTTTCCTGGCCGCTGCAAAGCCCCTGATTCACTCCCAAACTGCAACTAGGTGGTCACGTGAAGTCGCTCCTAAAGTTAAGTTTTCCTAAGCTAAATGTATGCAAGATCTCAACGGGAAAGTTGCTTGGGTGCAAGGCGGTGCAGGCGCCGTCGGGTTGGCTGTTGCTCACAGTTTGATTAAAGCTGGGGCAACGGTGGTGCTCAGTGCTCGCGATGAGGGGAAATTAAAGACAGCGCTGTCAACTTTTGAGTCGGGTGACAAGATTCATGGCTCACTTTTAGACATCACTGATCGAAGCGCTGTTTTTGAAAGCGCTGCAGAAGTCGTGAGAAGTCATGGAAAAATTGATTTTTTAATCAATTCGGCTGGCGTCAATCCTTCTAAGCGTCATTGGCACGAGTTGTCTGAAAAAGATTGGATTGATACGGTGAATGTCAACTTGTCGGGTATGTTCTTTACCTGTCAGGCCGTCATGCAAGACATGCGCTATCGCAAAAGTGGTTGCATTGTTAATATTGCCTCTTGGGCGGGTAAGTTTGCCGCTTTTTTTGCTGGGCCTGCATACGCTTCAACAAAACGAGCAGTATTGGCGCTAACAGAAACCATCAATATGGAGGAGTGTGTCAATGGCATTCGCGCCACCTCCATTTCACCCGCAGGAATCGATACACCATTGCTCGACAAGCGGCCTGTGCCTCCATCAGCCGAAATTCGTGCAACATTGCTCAGGCCTTCAGACGTCGCTGACATGGTTAGATACGTTGTATCATTGCCAAATCATGTGTGTATCAATGAAATATTGATGAGCCCTACACTGAACTTGCCCTATTT
>CAISQQ010000356.1 GCA_903887655.1 uncultured Burkholderiales bacterium | reverse complement strand
TGCACGACCACATTCATGATCATGTTGCTCGAGCGGCGCGAGCTCACCTGGGCTTGAGTGATCAGGTCCTTCACATGGGGGCTATAAACAGCTTGGAGCAAGCGCTCGCGCTCGAGCGCCAGCATCTCGCTGGCCGGCGTCATAATGAGATCAACCTCTTGGTGTTTGGAGCCCGCTTCGCGCACGATGCGTTGCACCACATTGTCACTGCCCGACCTCCAGAACTTCACCTTGATGCCGGTTTTGGCTTCAAAGGAGGAAATCAACGTGGGCATGTCTTGGGGGCGAAACGCGGTATAGATGGTGAGCGTGCCTTCTTGTTTGGCCGCTGCTAGAAGCTTGTCTGCGCGGTCCGCCTTGTCGTAGAGCAAGGGTGAATCGGCACTGGTGAGGGGCGCCTGAGCGCCAGTGGGTTGGGTGGCATTGCCGGGGGACGCCAGCGTGCCATTGGAGGCGGGTGCACTCGCTGGAGAAGGTGCAGAAGAAGGTGCGGATGATGTCGCTCCAGAAGGCACTCCAGAGGGCGATGTCAGGGGCGCAGATGACGGGTTGCTTGCAGGCGCAACGCTCTGGGCTTGAAGAGAGCCCATGAACGTGCACAGCACTGCTGCCCAAAGACCCGAGACACACCATGTTGCGTTGCGCGGTCGAGCCATGGGCCTGAATGGGGAGAACGCGCAAGGCCCCCAGAGCACTGCTCCATGCTTGGCAGCGCACGCTGCTCGAACGAGTGAGGAGTTGTTCATGGTGTGGGTGTCTCTTTATTCTTTTTCGATATTGCTGCGTTTGACCACATCGCCCCAATAGGCATATTCACTGCGCAAGTAGGCTTGGGCCTCTTCGGGAGAGTTGCTGAACCTTGGTTGCAGTCCCAGCGAGATCAACTTGTCTTCGACCTCGGGTTTGGTGGCGATCGTGTTCATGGCCGTGAAAGTGGACTGAATCAATGACTTGGGTGTGCCCGTTGGCACCAAGAGCATGAGCCAAGTGACTGCAGTGAAGTCTCCCATGCCATGCTCTTTGAAGCTGGGCACACTGGCAAACACTCCCCCTAAGCGCTTGGCCGCTCCACTGGCAATGGCTCTGAGTCTGCCCGACTCCACATGGGGGCGAACCGCCGAGGCGGTCTCCAAGGCCATGGAAACATTGCCAGAGATCACATCGGTGAGGCCAGCCACACTGCCTTTGTAAGGGATGTGGGTGATTTTGAGGCCCAAGCGGTGCTTGAGCTCCTCCATGGCCAAGTGCGACACCGTCCCGTTGCCTGACGAGGCGTTGTTGAGTTTGTCGGGATTGGCCTTGGCGTATTGCACGAAATCTTTGAAGTTTTGAATTGGCAAGCTTGGATTGACCACCAGCACAAAGGGCAAGTCCCCGAGCAATCCCACGGCCTCAAAATCCTTCAAGGTGTCATAAGCGACCGAGTTATAAACATGGGGGTTGGTCTCTAAAGCCGACATGTGGGCCATCATCATCACGCTGCCGTTTGGGGGCGATTTGGCGAGCACCGACAAGGCCAAACTGCCACCTTGCCCGGGGCGGTTGTCAATGATGAAGTTGTCACCGGTGAAACTGCTCAGTTTCTCAGCCATGACCCGAGAGACCAAATCGGTGGCTTGGCCGGCTGGAAACCCCACCATGAGTTTCACGACTTTTCCACCCGAGCTGCCCAAAGTCTGTGCCAATGCGCAGGTGGAGTGAGTCGCCAGCAGTGTGCCTGCCCCTGTCAACCAGGTGGCCCATGTTTTGAGTGTCTCTCGCTTTGCGGGAACAGCGATTTCGGTATTGTTTTTCATTCCAGTGTCTCCTCGCCCTTCAGGCTCTAACCAAGTTTGGATCTCTTGTCAGTCAGACCCATGTTTTTTCCGACTTGTTGCTGTGTTCCTTGAACCATGACATGAGAAAGGGTTCGT
>CAISQQ010000355.1 GCA_903887655.1 uncultured Burkholderiales bacterium | reverse complement strand
GACTACCCCATGCAGTTTGCCGACTTCAACGCCATCGCCAGCGTGGGTGCCTTTGTCTTTGGTTTGACCCAGGTGTATTTCTTCTTCTTCGTGGTGTTGCCAGTGATGCTCGGGCGTGGTGAAAAAGCGCCCCAACGTCCCTGGGATGGCGCTGAAGGCTTGGAGTGGGAAGTTCCCTCTCCTGCACCGTTCCACACGTTTGAGAACCCGCCTCGGTTGAATGCCGACGCGACCAAAGTGTTGGCCTGATCCTGTTCGATAGCAGACTCTAAGCCATGAGCATTGAGCAGAAAAAACAAAACCGTCGACTCGGCCTGATTTTGGCAAGTGTGGCGGTGGCGTTTTTTATCGGTTTCATGGCCAAGATGATGCTCTTGGGCTTGTGATGCAAAACCCGCACAATTCCCTCATGCTCAAGAAATTGGGGGTGGTCGCGCTGGCCATGTTTGGTTTTGGTTATGCCTTGGTGCCCATGTACCGGGCCATTTGTGAATTCACGGGGATCAATATTTTGGCCTTGGGTGAGAGCGATACGCCGTCTGGCCAACAGGCCAAGAGCCGCGTTGCGTCCAACACCCAGGTTGATTTGTCCAGAACGATCACGGTCGAGTTCGATGTCAATTCACGCGGGCCTTGGTTATTCAAGCCGGAAAAGTCGTCCATCGCGGTGCATCCCGGTGAGATGACGACCGTCATGTATGAGTTTCAAAATGTGCAAAACCGGGTGATGTCCGCCCAAGCCATTCCAAGTTATGCCCCCAAACAAGCCGAGGCGCATTTCAACAAGCTCGAGTGTTTTTGTTTCAATCAATACACCTTGGCGCCGGGTGAGAAAAAGTCTTGGCCGGTGGTGTTTGTGATCGATGACAAGATCTCCAAGGATGTGAACACCATCACCTTGTCCTACACGTTTTTTGAAGTGGGCGGCAAAACGCCCGTGGCACCGGTGTCATGGTTGGCGTCGCCAAACCCGCCTGCATTGAGAGTTCAGCTATGAATGTGCTCAGCCGCATCGCGAGCAGCACCCTGTGGCGCACCGTGGTGGCGGTTTCTTGGTCCTTCATTGGGCTGAGAAAAAACAGTGAATTTGAAAAAGACGTGGTTCGCATCACCCCTTTGCATATTTTGGTGGTGGGTTTGTTGGCTGCGTTGTTGTTTGTCATCGCATTGATCGTGCTGGTCAATGTGGTGGTTGCGAAATGAAGTAAAGGAGTTCAGTGATGAGTAACATGTCTGCCCAAGGCCCAGCGCCGTATTATTTTGTGCCCGAGCCTTCTCGCCATCCCGTCATGGCGTCGCTGGGTCTATTCTTTGTGGTCATGGGCGCCTCGCAGTGGATCAATGGCGCCGACTGGGGGCGTTACAGTTTGTTCTTTGGTTTGGCCATGTGGCTATTTGTGCTCTACCAATGGTTTGGTGAGGCCATCCATGAGAGTGAGACGGGTCGCTATGGCTACAAAGTGGATTTGTCGTTTCGCTGGAGCATGAGCTGGTTCATCTTCTCTGAAGTGATGTTTTTCGGGGCGTTTTTCTCAGCCCTGTGGTGGGCGCGGGTGCACTCGGTGCCGGCATTGGGCAGTGTGGAAAATGCGGTCTTGTGGCCCGACTTCAAAGCCGTTTGGCCCACCATGCAAGCCGGTGCCACCGCTTCACCGACAGGCACCATTGAGCCCTTTGGCACGATGACTCCTTTTTGGTTGCCCACCGTCAACACCGCCTTGCTGTTGACCTCAGGCATCACCTTGACCATTGCTCACCACGCCTTGATTGCCAATGAGCGTGCCAAGACCTTGATTTTTATGTATTTGACGGTTCTCTTGGGCATCACCTTTTTGGGCGTTCAAGGCTTTGAGTACCACCATGCCTACACCGAGATGAATTTGAAATTGAGCTCAGGCATCTACGGCTCCACCTTTTTCATGCTCACGGGCTTTCACGGCTTTCACGTCTTCATGGGCATGATGATGTTGGTCATCATGACTCGACGCATTCAAAAGGGCCACTTCACCCCCGCCAAGCATTTTGGTTTTGAAGGGGCGGCTTGGTATTGGCACTTTGTGGACGTGGTGTGGTTGGGGCTTTACATCCTGGTGTATTGGATGTGAGTTGTTGGGGACTGACATGAAGCACACCTTGGGGTGGCTTCAAGCTTGATTTTTGCAGGTGTTGCCGTGTTCTAGATGGAGTGCGGCAACACTTTTTGTTTGGGGGTGTGGCGTGAGGACTGCTCAGGGCTCATTGGGCCTCATCAGGGCCAACGGGTCTCAGTAGGCCCCCTTTGTTGGCTCATTGGTGGCGTTGAAGGCGCTCACTGACCGGGCTTGATTCCTGTGGGTTCAATCCAGCCCATCTTCCAACTGATCAAGATACAGACAAAAAGCAAAACCGACAGCCCCACACGGGCGGCCAAGGCCCAGGCCATGTTGCTCGACCTCTTGGCGTTGTCTTGATCGAGGCCCTCGGGCGTGTCAGGGCTTTGGTCTTTGCCGCGTTTGCCCTTGAGCATGAAGAGCATGGCACCGGCCAAACTGAGCAAGATGAGCGCAAATGCAATCGATACAAAATAAGTCATGGGAGTGATTATCGCGTGAAAAACCTGAGTGCGTCATGGCTGGAGCGTCGTCCATGGATTTGGAAGGCCATGGTGTGGCTCGCTTGCGCGCTCACGATGGCGGCCACGTGCTCACTCGGGCAGTGGCAGTGGTCCCGCGCCGAGCAAAAATGGGCGCTGCAAGACCACATCGAGCAAGCCCGTTCACTAGAACCCTTGAGCCAAGAGGACTATTTGGCCTTGCCCGACACGGGTGAAGCACTTCATCGCCGTGTGGTCTTGAGGGGGCAGTGGTTGGCAAAGGACACGCTCTACCTCGATAATAGACCGTATGCAGGACGGGCGGGATTTTGGGTGCTGACCCCCTTGGTGTTGAACGACAAACGGGCGGTGTTGGTCCAGCGCGGTTGGGTGCCTCGCGACCCGGTTGATCCGCTGAGGCTGGCGGCGGTTGAGACCCCTCCTGGGGCCGTTCAAGTGCTCGCGCAGGTGAGCTCTGGCCCCTCCAAGATGTTTGAGCTGGGGGCGCCCTCGAGCCGTGAAGGTCCAGCCGAGCATCATTTCTCTCGCATTCGCACCAATGTGGATTTGCCCGCCTTGGCCGCCGAGTTGTCCTTGCCGCTTGAAGGTCATGTGATTGAGATCGATGCGAGTGCCCCCGATCTGATTCGCGACTGGCCAGTGGTGGCCGACACGGCGTCTCGCAATGTGGGTTATGCGTTTCAGTGGTATGCGCTCAGTGCGCTTGCTTTTTTTCTTTGTATTTGGTACCAAATCATTCAACCGCGTCGACATGCAAAACGAAAACTCTAAGCCCCATGCTGGCTCTCATGCGTTGAGCGAGGGTGACTCCCCGCTGGAGCTGAGTGTGCACGCCATGTCCCCCCCTCCAGAGCGCGCAACAAGCGACAAGTCGGGTGTGGGCCCGGGTCCTGCACCCAAGCGCTCGAACTGGGTGCTGTGGCTCATGCTGGCGTTGTGTGCCTCGCCCGTGATCGCTTCTTACGTCACCTATTACTTCATCCGACCCCAGACCCTGAGTGTGAACGGTGAGTTGATCAGTCCCACCGTCTCGATCCCCCAGGTGACGGTGCAAGACGAGTTCTCCAAACCCTTGGCGCTCGAGTCGCTCAAAGGGCAGTGGCTGTTGATCAGTGTTGCCCCGATGGCGTGCGAGAGTGCTTGTCAGCAGCACTTGTATTTGCAGCGCCAACTCATCGCCAGCCTCGGTGCGGACAGCGACCGCGTGGACTGGGTGTGGCTCGCCTATGGCAGCGCAGACTTGGCCCCCCAAGTGCGTCCTGGCCTTCAGGAGGCGAGGGTGCTGCGCATGGACGCGCCGGCCATCCAAGCGTGGTTGAAACCTGGGGCGGGACACGCTTTAGAAGACTATTTTTACCTGGTCGACCCTCAAGGCCAGTGGATGGAGCGATTTTTGATTGGCCAAGAGGTCTCGCAACTGGCCAACATCAAAAAAGATCTCGTGCGTTTACTGAGGGCCTCGGCCTCTTGGGACCGGGCTGGGAGGTAGAGCATGATCAGCCACAGTGCCTGGGATTGGAAACCGCTGCTGCCCTTGATGCTCACGGCTTTGAGCTTGGGCGCAGTCGTGCTGGCCATGGCGTGGCTCAAGATGGAGAGTCGCTGGAGCCTGAGGCAACGCCTGGGTGTGGTGAGCGCGGTGACTTTGTTTTTGTGTTTTGATTTGATTTTGTTTGGTGCCTACACCCGCTTGAGTGATTCAGGCCTGGGTTGCCCAGACTGGCCAGGTTGCTACGGCCATGGCTCACCCTTGGGTGCGGATGCGGCCATCGATGAAGCCGCCGCTCTCATGCCCACGGGTCCCGTGACCCTCAAAAAAGCCTGGATTGAGATGATTCACCGCTACGCGGCCATGACGGTGGGTTTGCTCATCTTGGGCCTGTTTGTGGTGAGTTGGTGGCAGGTCTACCGCCATCGCTTGGCAAGGGGCACACCGCCCGAGCCAGATATGGACCTCAATCAAGCCTGGTCCATGGCGCGATGGAGCACCCTCACTCTCTTTTGGGTTGGGGTGCAAGGCCTCTTTGGTGCGCTCACGGTGAGCTCGCGCCTTTATCCCGCCATTGTCAGTTTGCATTTGCTCGGCGGCATGATGCTGCTCACCCTCTTGAGTATCCTAACGTTCAAGCTCCAAGGCGCCTCGTCCAAAGGCTGGCTCACGCGCTTGGGACGAATTCAACGTGGGCCGGACCCGGCCGTGTCCAATACCCGCGGGTGGTGGGGCGTGATCGGCTTGGGCTTGCTGCTGCTGTGGGGGCAAATGGCGCTGGGCGCGTGGGTGTCGACCAATTACGCGGTGCTGGCTTGCCAGACCTTTCCTTTGTGTCAAGGGCAGTGGTGGCCCGCGATGAATTTTGCCCAGGGCTTTGAGATTTGGCGCCCCTTGGGCTTGAGCGCCGATGGGGGCGCCATTGATTTTGCTGCCCTCACCGCCATCCATGTGGTGCATCGCCTCGGGGCGGCTTGCGTGCTGCTGGGCTTGTCATGGGTGGCATGGCAGTTGCACCGTCAGGGTCGAGTGACCTTGTCACGCGCATTGGTGTTGCTCTTGGCTGTGCAGATTTTGAGTGGTGTCTCCAATGTGGTGTTAGAGTGGCCCTTGTTGGCTGCACTCACGCACGTGGGGGGCGCTGCGGCCTTGGTCCTTTGCTTGACTTGGGGCGGGTTGCTCGCGCCCCGAGATCTCGTTAGCGAGGCCTGAGTGTTTCTATCGGTCTTTCCCTCTCCCAACCCTCGTTCATCACCATGAGTTTGATTGCTTCTGAGATTTTGCCGCGCTGGCGACAATTCAATTCCCTCACCAAGCCGCGGGTGATCCAACTCATCGTCTTTTGTGCGCTCATTGGCATGGTGTTGGCGGTGCCTGGTGTGCCCAGTGGCGATCAAGTCGCTTTGGCCGCCTGGGGTTGTTTGGGGATTTGGTTGGTCTCGGGCGCTGCAGCGGTGTTCAATTGTTTGGTGGAAAAAACCATCGATGCCAAGATGAAACGCACGTCTTGGCGGCCCACCGCGCGAGGGGAGCTCTCCGACTGGGAGGCCTTGGTGTTTTCTTCTGTGTTGTGCGCCTTGGGCTCGGTGGTGCTTTATGTGAAGGTCAATCCCTTGACCATGTGGCTCACCTTTGCGACCTTTGTGGGCTATGCGGTGATTTACACCGTGATTTTGAAGCCCCTCACCCCGCAAAACATCGTGATTGGCGGGGCCTCGGGCGCCATGCCGCCACTCTTGGGGTGGGCGGCCATGCGCGGGGACGTGGGCGCAGAGGCTTTCATTTTGTTTTTGATCATTTTTTTATGGACGCCACCGCACTTTTGGGCCTTGGCGTTGTACCGGGTTGAGGACTACCGAAAGTCAGGGTTGCCCATGTTGCCCGTCACCCATGGCAGTGAGTTCACGCGGCTACAGATCTTGCTCTACACCTTCATTTTGCTTGCCGCGTGTTTGCTGCCCTTCATGTACCAGATGAGTGGCTGGTTGTATTTGGTGAGCGCCTTGGTACTGAGCTTGATGTTTTGTGCCTACGCCTGGAAGTTGTGGAGACACTATTCGGATGAGTTGGCCAAAAAGACCTTTCGTTTTTCCTTGATCCATTTGAGTTTGTTGTTCTTGGCGATTTTGGTCGATCACTATGTCAAAGATTGGTTGTGAAGAACAAAAAAACCCGGGCGTTCGCATGAACCTCGAGTGCACTGGAGTATCCCGATGACCCACCCTTTGAGTCGAGGTGTGCAGCCCCAAGCCGCGGCAAGAGGCAGCTTAATGCACGATTTGTTGCACCATCTGCGGCACCATTTGCGCCACCATTTGCGCCATCGCATTTGGCAAGCGTTGGCCCCCTTGGCCACCCTGGTGCTGGGTTTGTCATTGATCGCTTGCTCAGACAAGCCCGTGAGCTTCAATGCCATCGACATCACCGGTGCCGATTACGCCAAGAACTTGTCGTGGACTGACGCCAAGGGCCAAGCGCACCAACTCTCTGACTTCAAGGGCCAAGTGAGCTTGGTCTTCTTTGGCTACACCCAGTGCCCCGACGTGTGCCCCACCTCCATGGCCGACATGAAGGCCATCAAAACCAACTTGGGTGAGCTCGGGGCGTTGGTGCAGGTGGTTTTTGTGAGTGTGGATCCTGCACGTGACACCCATGCCGTCTTGGACGACTATGTGGCCAATTTTGGTCCTGGATTTTGGGGGGTGAGTCCGCCTGTCGATGAGCTCAAAGCCTTGGCCAAAGACTTCCATATTTTTTATCAAGAAGTCAAAGGACCCACGCCCACGAGTTACACGATGGAACACACGGCGGGGTTTTACATCTATGACAAGAACAGCCGGCTGAGACTGTTCGCGCGCTTTGGCTCCTCCCAAGAGGCAATGATGGCCGACATCAAAACCTTGCTCAACCAGCACTAGACCCTTGCAGACCTTTGGGTTCAGTCTCTCAAGATCAGTGCCACAGGGTCAGTCGGTCTTGACAGCAGTGCCTTCAAGATGAATGGGCTGGACCCTCACTCTCAAATCAAAGATAGCTTGCAGCACCCACCTACACACAAGAATCCCTTGATCCACGAACTGCTAGCGCATCACTGGAAACCCTGTATTTAAAAAAACATGACCGCCAATGGCGGTCATCGACAGCATCCACCCGAGCGCAGTTATTCAAAAAGTCAGCAGTCTTGTCACTTCATAACCATACCGCTGGCATGCTAATTTGGTGCAATTGAACATGCTGATGTGATTGATCTACAGGCAGAAATAGGCAGAAATAGGCAGAAATAGGTGCAGGGTTGGAGTCTTCTTGCGGTTTGACTCAATTGTTGTCTTTGAGTCCAGCCGACTTCACCACCGACTTCCACATCCGGATCTCTTGGCCGAGTTGGAGTTGAAACTCTTTGGCGCTGGCGTTCTCAATGCTCGCGCCTTCACCCACGAGGCGTGCGCGCAGTGGCTCCTGAGCCGAGGCGGCATTGATGGCGGTATTGAGTTTGTCGACAATGGCATTGGGTGTGCCCTTGGGTGCCAAGACGCCCCACCAGGTCGACAAATCCAAGTCCTTGATGCCTGCCTCCAAGCTGGTGGGGGTATTGGGAAACAGCGCCAAGCGCTTGGCGCCTGTCACCGCAATGAGCTCCACGCTGTTTTGTCGGATGTGGGGCAAGATTGTGGGCACGGTGGAGAAAAACACCTGCACGCGACCAGCGAGCAAATCGAGGGTGGCCGGACCACTGCCTTTGTAGGGAATGTGGGTCATCTCGACACCAGTCTTTTGCTTGAAGAGCTCGGCCGATAAGTGGTTGATGCTGCCGTTGCCTGCCGAACAGTAATTCAGGGTGACATGGGTTTTGGCCAAAGCGATGAGTTGCTCGAGGCTCTTGACGCCCAGCTCCTTGCTCACCACCACCACAATGGGGCCACGCCCGATCAGGGCCACGGCCGCAAAGTCCTTCTCCGCATCAAAGGCTGGGTTGGACTCCAGCGCTGCATTGGTGGCCAAGGTGGAGGTGGCAAAGAGCAAGGTGTGACCATCGTTGCTGGCGCGTGCCACACTTTGCGCGCCCAATGCCCCGCCAGCCCCCCCCTTGTTGTCCACGATCACGGGCACTTCGAGCTTGTCGCCCAAGAGCTTGGCCAAGTCACGCGCAATGCTGTCGGTGCCGCCCCCGGGTGCAAAGGGCACGACCAAGGTGATGGATTTTTTGGGATAGGTTTGGGCGCTGCTCCAAGGCGATAGCGTAAGCGCCATGACGAGCATCATCCAAGCGAGGACCCGCCGGACTCCTTGGTAGGCAGCCGAGCCGTCCATCGCACCCAAGGCGTATGATTCAAAAAGGAAATTCATCGGTTGAGTTTAGCGGATTCAAACACCGTCTCAACCCGAGCGCCGTCTCTGGAGTCTGGGGTGAGGTGAAGTGGACCTGAACTTTCTCTTAATGCCTTGGCAACCCCCATGGGTCCGATTGGTGGACCCTGTTTGGTCTGGGGGCAGATTTAAGCAAATTCGAGGAGGGCGGTCTTCATCTTTTTCATGGCCGAGGCTTCAATTTGGCGAATGCGCTCTGCGCTCACGCCAAACTCATCGGCCAAGTCGTGCAAGGTCATGCCACCGCTGCCGTCGTCTTTGACGTTGAGCCAACGCTCTTGCACAATGCGCCTGGAGCGCTCATCCAGGCTATTGAGTGCCAAGCTCAAGCCATCGGTGGCCAAGACATCGCGCTCATGCGACTCCATCATGGCGGTGGGTTCGTGGTGGGTGTCGGTGAGGTAGGCAATCGGGCCAAAACTCTCGTCACCGTCATCATTGGGCGCGGGGTCCAAGATCACGTCCGCACCCGACATGCGCATCTCCATCTCGATCACCTCTTCGCGCTTGACGTTGAGGTCCTTGGCGACTTGATCGATTTGTGACTCGGACAAATTGCTGCGATGCGCATTGTTGTCATCGGTCTCGGCTTTGAAGCCTTGTTTTTTGGAGCGCAAGTTAAAAAAGAGTTTGCGCTGCGACTTGGTGGTGGCGAGTTTGACCATTCTCCAGTTGCGCAGGATGTACTCATGGATCTCGGCCTTGATCCAGTGCATGGCGTAAGACACCAAGCGCACGCCTTGGGCGGGGTCGAATCGTTTGACGGCCTTCATGAGACCGACATTGCCTTCTTGAATCAAATCGGCATGGGGCAGTCCATAGCCCAGGTACTGGCGAGACACGCTCACCACGAGCCGCAAGTGCGACATGATCAATTTACCCGCCGCATCGAGATCGTTGTCGGTTTTCAAGCGACGCGCAAAGTCTTGCTCTTGCTCCAAGGTGAGCATGGGCATTTTGTTCACCGCAGAGATGTAGGCGTCCAGATGCCCCAAGGGTGGTATTAACCCCCAGGTGGTGGCTGGCGTCGAAAACGTTGGATTGACAGTGGCTAAAGCAGTCATGGTACAAGTCCTTTCATGCAGAAATCTTATTTTAGCACTCTAGTCTATGGAGTGCTAATTAACCTTGGCAGTTTACTTGGAATGATTGAGTTGCATCAAGACACCCCAAAAACTTCCTATATGAATATTTTAGGGCAAAACCCAGGATTTCAACAGGGTCTGCCTATTTTTTTTGAAGAGGGGTCAGTGGGAGGTCGGGACGATCAGTTGCAGCAGGGACTTTAAATCCCCCGCGGCCAGGCTCCAGCACGCCTTGATCAGCGAAGCGGTTTGCGCTTGACCCAAAACGGCATCGCTCAAATTGTGGAATTTTTGCTCCAACAAGGCGTCGGTCATGGGGTTTTCCAGCGAGCCCACCGCATGCTCGACCCGGATGTGAACTTGCTCGCCTGAATGTAAGTGAGCAGTCACATCGGCGCTGGCTTCATGGATACTGTCATCGACAATGGCCACGATTTTACGGCGCAGGACTTGGAGGTCTTCGCGCGTGACGATGTCATCGGCGTATTCTTCTTCGCCTGCCCGGCCAAAAATCAAACCCGCACAGCAGCCGTGGTAGACGCTGAATTTGCCTTGCAGGCCATCTTGGGGTTCTTTTTTACCCGTCAGCTCGAGCACCAAGGAGTGCACCCTGAGCTCGAGGCGTTCAATGTCCTCGGGCTTGACGCCACGCGCTTTGAGTTGCACGCAAGCGTCAATGCTGGGATGAATGACGATGCCACAGGCAAAGGGCTTGAAGGTGTTGAGGCTGATTTCAAACGATTGGCCCAGGCCTTTGTCGATCTCGCTCCAGTCGTATTTCGTGGAGAACACCTGGATCAAACCCCGTGGGGCTTCCAGGGCTCTTGGACTGGCGGTGAAGCCCTTGGAGGCCAGCAGGGCTGACATGAGGCCCGCGCGCGCAGCACCACCCGGGTGAAACGGCTTGGTCATGGTGCCAAATTGCTCTCTGAGTCCAATCGGTTGCGAGGCGGCAATGCCCAGGGCCATTTGGGTGGCATGGGTGTCGAGCTTCAAGAGCCTGGAGCAAGCGGCGGCCGCGCCCAGCATCCCCGTCGTGCCCGTGATGTGCCAGCCGCGGTCATAGTGCTCAGGATAGACGCAGTTGCCCACGCGGCAAGAGACATCAATGCCCAGCACCAAGGCGTCAATGAGCTCGCGCCCACTCGAGCCCAAGTGCTCGGCCAATGCCATCGCGGCCGAGGCCACAGGGCCGGCAGGGTGGATGATGGTTTTTAAATGCGTGTCATCAAAATCAAAGGTGTGCGAGGAGATGCCATTGATCATGGCGGCCGAGGCCATGTCCACCCGTGCCCTCAAGCCGGCAATCCCCGCTTGGGGCGCAGGCTCGAGCATCTGCACAGCGGCCAACGCCGCTTGGGTGGACTCGTGGTGGGCGGCGCCCACGGCGCAACCGAGCCAATTCAAAAAAGTGCGCAGCGCATCGTGCTCGACCGCGTCACTCCATCCCTTGGAGGGATGGGTCGCGACAAATTGGGCCAAGGTGTGGGTAACGGCTGGGGCGTGGTGGTCGGCGGTGACTTGGGTGTTGATGGCCATGGTGTTGGAGCTCGAGTAAAAAGATAAAAGTGAGGAAGAGTCAAGTGTCAGAAAGACTGCACAGAGCGATCAAACCCGAAGGTGATAAAGCCCCCGGGTGACAGCGCCCCGATAGGGCGCTCAGGTGTCGAGTTCAATGCGCTGCTCTTTGGCAAGCTGGGTCCAGCGCTCCAAGTCGCGTTTGATGAACTGGCTGAATTGCTCTGGGCTCATGGGCATGGGCTCGACCGCTTCAATGGCGAGCTTCTCTCGGAACTCGGCGACTTTGAGGACCTGGTTCAAGCTCTCGTTGAGGGTTTTGATGACGGGCGCTGGCATGCCGGCCGGTCCCACCACACCATACCACTGCAAGGCGTCAAAGCCTTTGAGGCCGAGCTCTTCCAAGGTGGGGGTGTCTTTGAGTTGAGGGTGGCGAGTGTAGCCCGTGACCGCCAGCGGGCGCACCCGGGCAGAATGAATGTGGGGCAAGGCCGCCGCCAGACCGGGAAACATCACCTGGGTTTGGTTGGCGATGAGGTCGGTGAAGGCCGGTGCAATGCCTTTGTAAGGAATGTGCACCATATTGCTTTGGGTCTGTTTCTTAAAGAGCTCCATGGTCAAGTGCGTGAGCGAGCCCAAGCCAGACGAGCCGTAGCTCACTTGGCCTGCATTGCTTTTGAGGTAGGCGAGCAACTCTTTGAAGGTTTGGATGGGCAAGAGCGAGCTCACCACCAGCACATTGGGTGTGCCACCGATCATGCCAATGGGGCTGAAGTCCTTGATGGGGTCGTAGCTCAAGTTTTTTCGAGTGGCCGGGGACGTGCCCAAGGTGGCCACATAGCCTTGCATGAGGGTGTAGCCGTCGGCTGCTGCGCGGGCGGTGTTTTGACAAGCGATCACCCCTCCGCCCCCACTTTGGTTGTCCACCACGATGCTTTGTCCCAGCACCTTGCCCCAGCGCTCACACACGGTGCGGCCAATCATGTCGCTGCCCCCGCCAGCCGAGACGGGGACGATGTACTTGATGGGCTTGGAGGGGTAGGCGGCTTGGGCTCGGGCACCCTCACCCAAGGCCAGTCCCAGGGACAAGGCTGACAAAGATTTGATGAGTTCGCGTCGTTGAGTCATGGTGGCGTGCTGCTTTTTAAAGGTGGATTCTTGCGTTGACAAGGGCCTGCAAGGTTGGCACTCCCCGACTGAAGGGTCGGGCCAAGAAGCCAGTGAACAAGGTATTTTAAGGCGGAATGGCTCCAACACGCTGGAGTCGGTTGAGCATGATGGGGCGATGGAGCGATGGGGCAGCGTTTGGACGATGAAGGCTTGTCAGGGCGTCCTTGAAGGCGGGGGGTGCGAGAGGCCGCGGGTTTTCAGTCGAGCAAGGCCTGCGCAAACTCCAAGGCGTTGAAGGGTTGGAGGTCTTCCAAGCGCTCGCCCACACCAATGAAGTAGACCGGCACACCGTGGCCCGTGCGCTTTTGCCGCTCTTGCGACCACATGGCGATGCTCGCCAAAATGCCGCCCTTGGCCGTGCCATCGAGCTTGGTGATGATGAGCCCGGTGAGTCCCAGGGCTTGATCAAAGGCCTTGACTTGGTGCAAGGCGTTTTGTCCCGTGTTGCCATCGATCACCAAAATCACCTCATGGGGTGCTTCGGGCAGGGCTTTGTGGATCACGCGTTTGATTTTTTCAAGCTCTTGCATCAAGTGCAGCTGGGTGGGCAGCCGCCCCGCCGTGTCGATCAAGACCACATCCGAGCCGCGCGCAATGGCCGCACTCACCGCATCAAAACTCACCGCGGCGGGGTCGGCCCCGTCTTGTGAGATCAGTTGGACCAAGTTGCGATCGGCCCAGGCCAGGAGCTGCTCCTTGGCGGCGGCGCGAAACGTGTCGCCTGCGGCGAGCAAGACCTTGGCCCCGCTGTCTTGCAGGTGGTGGGTGAGTTTGCCAATGGACGTGGTTTTACCGGCGCCATTGACCCCGGTGAGCATCATCACAAAGGGGTGGTGGCGGCTCACATCCAGACGGCCCTCCAAAGGCTCGAGCAACTCACTCAAAATCGAGGCGAGCAACTCGCGCACGTCGTTGCTGTTTTGCAGAGGATTCTTTTTAAGTCGCGCTTGGAGCGTGTCCAAAAGATGGGTGGTCGCTTGTGGCCCCGCATCGGACAGCAGCAAGGCCTCCTCCAGTTGCTCAAACAATGCATCATCGATGACTTGACCGCTGAAGACTTGTTTGAGTTGCAGTCCGGTCTTTTTAAGCCCCTGGGCCAAGCGCTCACGCCAGCCCTTGGGCGCAACGCTGGCGCTTGAGGGCGCAAGGGCCGCGGGCAGGCTTGACGAGGCAGAAGGGGTCACAGGACTTGGGGTGTCCAACCCGGGTGTGGCGTGATCGGCCGTTGGGTCGGCCTTGACGGCTGGTTTTTTCTTGAAAAAGTTGAACATGTCGATCCGGGTTTCTGGGTGCGCGCGAGGGTGTCACTCCCCATTTTACGTCTGCACCCGGGCTTGAGGCCCTCAGGGCTTTTGAGCCGGCTCCCATGAGTGCCGCGCGCAAGAGGAGTAAACTCCATTTTTACGTCTCAAAGTAGCCCTATCCCCAAGGTTTTCTGATTTTTTGATTCACCGGTTGACTTATGAATTGTTCTTCTTTTTTTCGCGCTGGTCTGTGCGGCTCCTTGCTGGCTTGTCTGCCGCTGTTGGTGTGGCCCAGCCTTGCCGGGGCCCAGGCGGCCAAGAGCGTCTCCTTCCAAGACGCTGGTCACGGCATCTTGGTGAGTCATTTGGACAATGGGCTCACGGTGGTGGTCAAACGCTTACCGAGAGCCCCCACCGCGGTGCACATGCTGTGGGTGCGAGTGGGCTCCGTTGACGAGGTGGACGGCTACAGCGGCTTGGCCCACATGCTCGAGCACAT
>CAISQQ010000354.1 GCA_903887655.1 uncultured Burkholderiales bacterium | reverse complement strand
TCTGGAGACGAGCTATCCTTGGGTCTTGACCCGGCAGTCCACTTTAAATGTTCTCCTGGGGTTAGAGGGCAAACATTTGGTGAACCAATCTCAAAATGCGGTGGCCTCTGATTATGTCAGTCAATTGTTGAGTCTGGGTTTGAATGGCAGCACCTTGGCCTCTGCTTTGAGTCAGACCCGAAGCAGCTTTCGCGTGGATGTGGTCGGTGGACAATTGGATTTGAGCAAATCGCCCAATCAGCCCGTGGACGCCAACACCACCAAAACAGCGGGACGCTTCAATAAATTCAAGTACGTCGTCTCCAGAGACCAAGAACTTGTGCGAGGTTTGTCAATTTATTCATCTTTGAACGGCCAATGGGCCAACAAGAATTTAGATTCTTCAGAAAAGTTTTATCTGGGCGGCATCAACGGCGTTAGGGCCTATCCCAGCAACGAGGCTGGTGGGGCTTTGGGACAGTTGGCCAATGTTGAGCTTCGCAGCCGTTTGGGTCAGTCCAGCATGTTGACGGCCTTTTATGATTATGGCCGTGTCTTGGTCAACCCGATCAACGACTATTCTGGGGCCTCTGCCTTGAACCAATACGCATTGCGCGGCTATGGCTTTTCTTATGCGTTTGTCTCTGGTGGCGGCACAAGCATCAAAGCCACGGTTGCCAGACGCATTGGAAACAACCCCAATCCCACGACCACTGGCAATGACCAGGACGGCTCAATGGTGAAGAATCGCATTTGGTTGAATGCGACGGTGCCTTTCTAGCTTTTTTTCAACACGGCGCCATGAACAAGGCTTTTAAAGTCATTTGGAGTGAGGTCACTGCGACATTTGTCGCAGTGCCTGAGACTGCCAAAGGCCAAGGTGCGGCACAAGGGGGTGAGCGAGTCCTTGAGCGCTCAGGTCTGGTTCAGCGATCAACGCAACTTTTCTTTATCAAGCCGCTTGTGGCGGCCTTGATTTGCATTGGATTTACCTTTGCCAGTTATGCGGGGCCCTTGGCGTCTAGCCTGACGGCGCCTGCGCTCACGCAGTTGCCCATAGGCGCACAAGTCTCGGCCGGTGTGGCGCAGGTGACGCAGTCAGGCGCGGTGCTCACCGTGAAGCAATCGAGCTCCAATGCGGCCCTGAATTGGAAAACCTTTGACGTGGGCTCTCAAGCCACGGTCAACTTTGAACAACCCAGCGCACAGAGTGTGATTTTAAACCGGGTTCAAAGCAACGACCCGAGTCAAATCTTTGGAAAAATCAATGCCAATGGCTCGGTTTTCTTGCAAAACCCGAGTGGGGTTTACTTCGCACCGGGTTCCAGCGTTGATGTAGGCAGCTTCCTTGCGACAACACACCAAATCAGTGATGCCGATTTGATGTCGGGCAATTTTACTTTTGGCCGAACGGGATCCACGGGTAGGATTCTTAATCAAGGCAGCATCACCTCCAAGCTTGGGGGCTACATTGCGCTTTTGGCGCCTGAGGTGAGAAACGAAGGGGTTGTGGTGGCGAGAGGCGGCACCATTGTGTTGGCGGCGGGGGAAACTTTTCAGTTGCAATTTG
>CAISQQ010000353.1 GCA_903887655.1 uncultured Burkholderiales bacterium | reverse complement strand
GTACCCCCGTTAGGGTTTAGCTGTCAATAGTCCCCTTTAACTCTCCCTGCTCGTAAGTTATTGATTTTCCAATAAAAAAGACCGCTAAGAAGTCATTCCTAGCGGTCCTTAATCCGCATATGGTGGAGCTGGGGGGAATTGAACCCCCGTCCACAAGCCTTTTTCGAACAGTTCTACATGTTTAGCCAGCTAATTTGAATCTCATCGAACCTGCCGAATAGTGGCACCCTACAGGTCAAACCAGCACCCTTTTTTCTCACAAAACCTCAAGGTACCCGAAGTTTTGCCAGCCCATATTGATTACCTTGCAGCCGGGAGGTTTTTACACCCCCTTGCCCAGCCTATCGGCCAACTGTTGCAAGGCTCACCGGATTAAGCGGCGAGTGCGAAACGTTCGTCGTTTGCAGTTAGTTTTTTTTCTGCTGATTAACGAGGTGACAGAACCTCGACATGCCCTGCGTCGCGTCCGAACCCGTGTCGAAACCAGTGCAGCCCCTGAAGACTCTATTTTAAGTCAACGCCAAACATTTGAACAGCGAAAGTGGGGTATTGATTTCATAATGCGCGCCCCAAGCCCCGGTATCGTTGGTTTCACCCCGATAACCGTAACTTGCGGCCACACTCACCATGCCCGCTGCATGAGCTGCTTGGATGTCGCGCAAGTCGTCTCCCACATACCAACAAGCCTCAGCATCCACTCCCAGTCGCCTGGCCGCTTCCAAAAGCGGTTCTGGATGCGGTTTGGCGTGGGGGGTGGTGTCTCCGCAAATGACCACGCCTGCGCTTTGAAACACCTCAAAATGCTTGATCAAGGGAAGGGTAAAACGCTCACTTTTATTGGTGACCACTCCCCATGTGAGACCCGCTTTGCGCAAGATGTCGATCGTTTCATCCACGCCCTCAAACACATAGGTGCGATGCGTGAGCATCAGCTCATACTGCGTGAAAAACTCCTGCTTCATCTCCTCATAACCAGCACGCTCAGGGCTCATGTCAAACGCCAGCTTCAACAAGCCCCTGGCCCCAGCACCGCACATGTGCCGGTAGTGCTCTGCCCCCAGTCGGGGCAAGCCTCGGATGTGGCGCATCTCATCGACTGCCCCGCCCAAATCCAAGGCCGAATCGATCAAGGTGCCATCCAGATCAAACAGCACGGCACGGGGTTTGGCAAGCTTCATGAAACACTTTTTTGGGTGGCCACCCAGTAATTGACGCTGGGGTCTTGGTTGACCCAGTAGCGCCGAGTGATCGGGTTGTAGCTCAAGCCTCGAATGTCTTGCTGCACCAACTCATCGGCACGACAAGCCCGGGCCAACTCACTGGGCTTGATGAATTTTTCATATTCGTGGGTCCCACGCGGGAGCAAATTGAGCACATACTCCGCACCCACAATCGCGAACAAAAAAGACTTGGGGTTGCGGTTCAAGGTCGAGAAAAACACCCACCCCCCCGGTTTGACCAAGCGACTGCAGGAGCGCACCACCGACTCAAAATCGGGGACGTGCTCGAGCATTTCCATGCAGGTCACCACATCGTATTGCCCGGGCGTCTCCTCGGCCAATGCCTCGACACTGCACTCGCGGTATTGCACCTCTTTAACGCCCGCTTCCAAGGCATGGAGTTGGGCCACACGCAAAGATTTGGTGGCCAAATCAATCCCCAAGACGCGGGCGCCTGCGCGTGCCATCGCCTCAGACAAGATGCCCCCGCCGCACCCCACATCCAAGACCTCCAGGCCCCTGAGTGAGACGAAATCCTCGATCCAAGACAGCCGCAATGGGTTGATCTCGTGCAAAGGGCGAAATTCACTTTGGGGGTCCCACCAGCGGTGGGCCAACTCAGAGAACTTGGCCAGCTCACTGGGATCAACATTGCTTTGGGTGTTCATGGTGAGGGCGATCTAAAAATGAAGCCAACGTCGCAAAACTTCACGTGGCGAGAAGGCAAGGGTTGAACAGATGATGACCGGCATCAGCGCTTATCCGATCAGACCATGTCCGTGCAGACGACGCCACGACAGGCGTTAAAAAACCCGCCAGAAGCGGGTTCTTTAACGTTCAAGTGAACGGACGATCAGTTGGAGCGGGTGCCCACAACTTCGAGCTCAACGCGTCTGTTTTTAGCGCGACCTTGTGCTGTTTTGTTGTCAGCAATCGGTTGCTTCTTGCCTTTGCCTTCGGTGTAGATGCGATTTTTCTCAATGCCTTTGCTCACCAAATAGGCTTTCACGGCCTCAGCACGTCTGACGGACAACTTCTGGTTGTAAGCGGCAGAGCCCACAGAGTCGGTGTGACCCACGGCCACAATCACTTCTAGGCTGATTTGTTTGATTTTGGACACCAAGTCATCCAATTTGGCTTTGCCCTCGGGCTTCAACACGGATTTGTCAAAGTCAAAGAAGGTGTCAGCAGCGTAAGTGACCTTGGAGGCCACGGCTGGCGCAGGGGCTGGTGCAGCTTTGGCAACGGGCGCTGGTGCAGGCGCTGCAGCAGGGGCAGGTGCGGGTGCAGGAGCAGGCGCAGCCTTGGGAGCGGGTTGAATTGCACCATCACAGCTTGGATCGGCTGTGGCTGGCGTCCAATTGCTGTTGCGATAGCACTGTCCAGTTGAATTTTTCCAAGGACCCGATGCACTTTGCCAGTTGTCATTGGCTTGTACGCTCGTGACACTCGCCACCAAACCGAAACTGACGAGAAGCATGGACCATTGATTTAATTTTTTCATATTTTTACCTCTTGGAACAAAACAAATACAACCCAAATCTCGGGTATGCACGCCAAAGGCGCGAACCAAACCCAAGCAGATGGGTCATTGTGCCACACTGGTGCATGGCATATATGAAGATGCTTTACATTGCTGATTAAAGTCAATGGCGAGGATTGATCTGTTGTGGCAAAGCGACAAAAAGACTGTGCTCAATAGACATTTACAATGTCATCTTTGAATGTAGATCGGCTTGAATCAATGACCCAGTTCGCTAAAGAAACCTTGCCCATCAGCCTTGAAGACGAGATGCGTCGCAGCTACCTCGATTACGCCATGAGCGTGATTGTGGGGCGTGCTTTGCCTGATGCCCGCGATGGCCTCAAGCCCGTGCACCGGCGAGTGCTCTTTGCCATGCATGAGCTCAACAACGACTGGAATCGTCCCTACAAAAAATCGGCCCGTATTGTGGGCGACGTCATTGGCAAATACCACCCCCATGGCGACTCTGCGGTTTATGACACGATTGTTCGCATGGCCCAAGATTTCTCTTTGCGCCACATGCTCGTGGACGGCCAGGGCAACTTTGGATCGGTCGATGGCGACAACGCCGCGGCCATGCGGTACACGGAAATTAGGCTTGCAAAAATTGCCCACGAAATGCTCGCCGACATTGACAAAGAAACCGTCGATTTTGGGCCCAATTACGATGGCTCAGAAAAAGAGCCCCTGGTGCTGCCCAGTCGCATCCCCAATTTGCTCATCAACGGCTCGGCCGGCATTGCGGTGGGCATGGCCACCAACATCCCACCCCACAACCTCAATGAAGTGATCGACGCGTGTTTGCACCTGCTGGTCAACCCCGAGGCGAGCATCGATGAATTGATGGGCATCATTCCGGCGCCGGACTTCCCAACCGCTGGCATCATTTACGGCATCAATGGCGTCAAAGACGGCTACCGCACCGGCAGAGGCCGTGTGGTCATGCGCGCCAAATGCCATTTTGAAGACATCGACAAGGGCCAACGACAGTCCATCATTGTTGACGAGTTGCCCTACCAGGTGAACAAAAAGACCCTGCAAGAGCGCATGGCGGAACTGGTGCATGAAAAGAAAATCGAGGGCATCAGCCACATTCAAGACGAGTCCGACAAATCGGGCATGCGTTTGGTGATCGAACTCAAGCGCGGTGAAGTGCCCGAAGTGGTACTCAACAATTTGTACAAACAAACCCAACTCCAAGACACCTTTGGCATCAACATGGTGGCCTTGGTGGATGGACAGCCGCGCCTATGCAACATCAAGCAGCTGCTCGACATCTTTTTACAGCACCGCCGTGAGGTGGTCACCCGCCGCACCGTCTTTAACCTCAGGAAAGCTCGCGAGCGCGGCCACGTCTTGGAAGGTTTGGCCGTGGCTTTGGCCAATATCGATGAATTCAT
Source organism: uncultured Burkholderiales bacterium (assembly GCA_903887655.1). Lineage (GTDB taxonomy): Bacteria > Pseudomonadota > Gammaproteobacteria > Burkholderiales > Burkholderiaceae_C > Limnohabitans. The sequence continues at coordinate 1,976 of CAISQQ010000353.1, read as the reverse complement.
CCGCATCATCCGCCAAGCCCCCACGCCCCCCGTGGCCAAAGCCGAATTGATGACACGCTCCTGGGACAGCCAACTCGTGAGGGAAATGCTCACCCGTGCAAGGCTCGATGGCCAGCCCGTCGACCCCAAAGACTATCGTCCCGATGGACTGGAAGCAAACTTTGGCATGGGCAGCGATGGTCTTTACCGCCTGAGCGACACCCAGGCGCAAGAGATTCTTCAAATGCGCTTGCAGCGCTTGACTGGACTCGAGCAAGACAAGATCGTGAATGAGTACAAAGAGGTGATGGCGGAGATTGACGACTTTGTCGACATCTTATCCAAGCCCGCCCGTGTCTCGGCCATCATTTCCAGCGAACTCACGGACGTGAAGCTTGAGTTTGGCCAAACCAAACTGGGGGCACGTCGAAGCGTGATCGAGATGAACGCCCAAGATCTCGCCACCGAAGACCTCATCACCCCCACTGACATGGTGGTGACCTTGTCCCACAGCGGCTACTTCAAGAGCCAACCCTTGTCCGAATACCGAGCGCAAAAACGCGGCGGTCGAGGCAAACAAGCCACCAGCACCAAAGATGACGACTGGATTGATCAGCTTTTTATTGCCAACACCCACGACTTCATTTTGTGCTTTTCCAACAAAGGACGGCTCTACTGGCTCAAAGTCTGGGAGGTTCCGGTCGGCTCGAGGGGCTCGCGCGGGCGCCCCATTGTCAACATGTTCCCACTGCAAGAGGGCGAAAAAATCAATGTGGTCTTGCCCTTGACGGGCGAGATGAGAAGTTTCCCCAACGACCACTATGTCTTCATGGCAACCTCCATGGGGACGGTGAAAAAAACCGCGCTTGACGAATTCAGCAACCCCAGAAAAGCCGGCATCATTGCTGTGGATTTGGATGCGGGTGACTTTTTGGTGGGCGCAACGCTCACCGATGGCCAGCATGACGTGATGCTCTTTAGCGATGGCGGCAAAGCCGTGCGCTTTGATGAAAATGATGTGAGGCCCATGGGCCGAAGCGCACGCGGTGTGCGCGGCATGAGCCTGGATGAAGGGCAAAGCGTGATTGCGATGCTGGTGGCCGAGGACGAGCAGCAAAGCGTGCTCACCGCCACAGCCAATGGCTACGGCAAACGCACCCCCATTGGCGAGTACACCCGGCACGGTCGTGGTACCAAAGGCATGATTGCCATCCAACAGTCTGAGCGCAATGGCAAGGTCGTGGCCGCCACCTTGGCCCATGCCGAGGAAGAGATCATGATGATCACCGATCGCGGCGTGCTGGTGAGAACTCGCGTGGCCGAAATCCGTGAACTCGGGCGTGCCACCCAAGGGGTCAAACTCATTGCCCTCGATGAAGGCTCACACCTGAGGGGCTTGCAGCGCATTGTTGAAAACGACGCCAACGTCTTGGCCGAATTGGATGCCGATGGCGTGGGCCAGGGGCCGAGCACCGATGTGAACCCGACTGCATCCGATGACCCCTCCAGCGTCGACCCCATCTGAGTCTGATCGTCCCTTCAGCTTGAGCGAGGGCGTAACCCTTGGCCACCATTTCCCGTTCATGAGGCGCTTTGTTCATGCGTGCGTTTAATTTCTCTGCAGGACCTGCCGCGATGCCCTTGGAGGTATTGGAGTTGGCCGCCCAGGAGATGACCAACTGGCGCGACTGCGGCATGGGGGTCATGGAGATGAGTCACCGCGGGCGTGAATTCATCTCTATTTATGAGCAAACCCATCAAGACCTGAAGGACCTCTTGGCCGTGCCCGATCACTTCAAGATCTTGTTCATGCAAGGCGGGGGCATTGCTGAAAACGCAGTGGTGCCGATGAATTTAAGCCGCGGGGGCAGTGTCGACTTTGTCATCAGTGGCTCTTGGAGCCAAAAGTCTTTTGTAGAAGCTCAAAAATACTGCCACGCCCAGGAGGCTGCCAGCGCCGAGTCAGATGGCTTTCACCACTTGCCCGAGCCCAGCAG
>CAISQQ010000352.1 GCA_903887655.1 uncultured Burkholderiales bacterium | reverse complement strand
CTTCTAAAACACTTTCTCTGATTAAAACTTGAGAGCTCATGAAAAAACAACTTTCTTTAAGAGTGGCATCGCGCACCAAGCCATGAGGGACAAAGCCAAGGGCTCAATGTCCAGAAAACCGAGGTTCACGCTTTTCGAAAAAAGCATTCAATGCTTCCATGTGGTCACTCGTTTGGTGAGCCAGTCCTTGGAACTCACCTGCTCGCTCCAGCGCCTGATCCAAGGTGCTGCCTCTGGCCTCTTGCATCAACTGCTTGGTCCAGCGCAAGACCTGAGGCGGGTTCTTGGCAATGCGTTGAGCAACGAGCATCGCCTCTTTCATCAATTCATCGGGTGCCACCACTTGCGTGACCAGCCCAATCCTCAATGCTTCCTTGGCATCGATGCTGTCACCACTCAGCGCCATCTGGGCCGCATGGGCGTGACCAATCACCCTGGGCAAAAGCCAACATCCACCGTCTCCAGGAATGATGCCCACTTTGACAAAACTCTCGGCAAAAACCGCTTTTTCGCTTGCAATACGAATGTCACACATGCAAGCGAGGTCGTTTCCAGCACCAATCGCCGCTCCATTGACCGCTGCGATCATGGGCACCGTCAGGGTTTGAAAAGCGCGAGGAATGCGCTGGATGCCTTTTTTATAGTTTTGTGCAATCTCCGTGGGACTCCCCTTGAACATCCCCTCTTTGTCGCGCATTTCAGCAATATTGCCACCTGAACAAAAGGCCGTTCCAGCGCCCGTCAAGATACTTGCACGGACTTGGGTGTTTTGGTTCATGTAAGCAAAAATCGCTTCAAAGGCATGAAACATTTCCTCACCACTTAAGGCGTTTCGTGTGGCTGGCCTGTTCAAGGTGAGCACAGCAACATGCCCCTCCAGTGCAAACAGGATGGGCGCATCAGCGCTTTGCTTTGCCGGATCGAATGCGTTTGACATCTTTGAGTGTATTTCTTTAAAGTTTAAAGTCCAAGAACGCGTTCAGCGTTGCCGTGCATGATTTTCTCCATCACCTCATCTTTGTAACCCAACTCTGACCATTCACGCATGATGCGCTCATAGGGCAAACTGGGATAGTCACTGCCAAACATGATCTTGTCTTGGAGCCGACCACGAATATCCACTTTCAAGTTACCAGGAAAGTGTTTAGGCGCCCAACCCGACATCTCCCAATAGACGTTGCCCTTGTGCAAGGCCACAGCCGTGGTCTCCTCCACCCAAGGCCAACCGGGGTGTGCCATGATGATTTTCAAATTGGGAAAGTCTGCCGCCAAGTCATCGATGTGCGACGGGTGGGCGTGACGCACTCGTGCGCCGTTGCCGCCTGGCATGCCGGCCCCCATGCCTGTTGTGCCCACATCCACCATCACTGCCGCGCCGAGTTCGTTGATGACTTCAAAGAGGTCGTAGTGGCGCCTGTCGTTGACAGCAAAGTGCTGCATAATGGGATGAAAGTGAAAGCCAATGAAGCCCAACTCCTTGACCGCTTTTTTGGCTTGCTGGATCGCAATTTCACCTTTTGCAGGCTCTACAGCGCCCCAACATTGGATGACACGGTCTGGGTGGCGCTGCCACATGCCATGAACGTACTCATTCGTGCAAGGTGGCGAGGCAACCGTTGTCTCCAGATCCAGTGCCACCAAGCAAGCTTGCACACCGGCCTGGGTGAATTCAGCAATCACATCCTCTTCACTCTTGGCCACCCAGTCTCTTTTCCAATACCTGGCCAATTCAGCCGGATAAGGTCCTTGTGAGTCAATCCAAGTTTGAGTGCCAGGGTAACAATGCAGGTCGATGATTCGCATGGTTGTTCAGTTCAGTTTAAGAGTTTATAAAAATCAAGAGGCCCCAAGGGGCCGTCAAGTTCGAAATAAAAGTATCAGTGCGCCGCTTCTTTGGACAGTTTTTCAGTGATCAATTCACCCAAAGCTTTTTTGGACACTTTTCCAAAAGTGGAGACCGGAAAATCGGCCAGAACTTCCAGTCGCTCAGGGAGTTTAAATTTAGCAATTTCCTTGGTCAACAAAAAGTCAACCAACTCCTTGAGCACCAAGGAGGTGGACGATTTCAAAATGACAAACGCACACATCTTCTCTCCCATATTGGGATCGGGCATGGGCACTCAGGCCACATTTTGAACGCTGGGGTGAGATCG
>CAISQQ010000351.1 GCA_903887655.1 uncultured Burkholderiales bacterium | reverse complement strand
TCAGCCGCTGGATAGACAGCTGGAACCCCTATGCCCCTGAAAAGCTCAGCAACAAAGGCCTCAAGCCTGTGGAGGTGGAGGAGTCCGACATTCGCCGTGGCGCAGCCAAGTGGTTCCTGGGCTTCTTTGCCGTCTTCTTGCTCTGGGCCTTCTTTGCGCCTATTGATGCGGGCGTGACCACCCAAGGTACCGTGTCTGTGTTGGGTAACCGCAAAGCAGTGCAACACCCCACCGGCGGCGTGGTGCAAGAGATCATGGTGAAAGAGGGCGCGCAAGTGGAAGAGGGGCAAGTGCTGCTGCGCATCAACCCGCTCAAGAGCGAGGCCGAGATGACCGGGGTTGAGCTTCAGTACATCAACCTCTTGGCCTCTGAATCTCGCCTCAAAGCGGAGCGTGACAACGCCAACAACATCACCTGGACCGATGAGTTTGACAAGCACTTCAAGCCCAACGACAGCCGCGTCGATGAAGCCAAAAAACTACAGGTGCAGTTGTTCAATTCGCGCCGCGCCGAATACAACAGCCAAGTCGCCAGTCTGAATGAGCAAATCAACGGCTTGACCACCACACTCAACTCTCGCAAGGTGCAGCAACGCACCTTGATGGAGGAGATGACCAACACCCGCTCACTCGCCAAAGACGGCTTTGTGCCTTCCTCCCAGGCCAACATGGCCGAGCGCCTCAAAAGTGACAACGACAGCGTCATTGCCAGCACCCAAGCCGATGTTGCGCGTGCGCGCTTGCAAATCAGCCAGCTTCGCAGTGCCTTGCTCAAAGATGTAGACACGCAACTGCAAGAGATCCAAAAAAACCGCGACGCCATGTCATCCAGGCTCGATTCAGCCAAGTTCGACCGCGACTTGACCGAGGTCCGAGCGCCTGTGGGCGGCAGCATCGTGGGCCTCAAGGTGTTCACCGAGGGGGGAGTCATCACAGCCGGCCAAGTACTGATGGAGGTTGTGCCGAAGGATGAGACCCTCATTGTTCAAGCCAAAATTCCTGCCAACATCATTGACAAAGTGCGCGTGGGCATGCCCACCGACATGCGTTTTACTGCCTTCAACCAAGCCACCACCCCCGTCATCCCTGGCATCGTCACCGTGGTGGGTGCCGACAAAGAGCCAGGTGGCAACGAAAAGGATGGTGAGTTCTACCTCGGCCAAGTTGAGACCACCAAAGAGGGCTTGGAGTTGCTGGGCAGCTTGAAGGTACAGCCCGGTATGCCTGTCGATGTGGTCATCAAAGCGGGTGAGCGCTCTTTCATGAGCTACCTGCTCAAGCCGTTGAGTGATAAGACGGCTCGCGCATTTAAAGACTAGGGATATGTTGATATAGCTCTATAATTAGCACTTATTTTGGAGCCAAATGATGCAAACCATTTACACCGACGTGACGATCAGTATGTCCGAATTCAAAAAGAATCCGGCCGCAGTGCTGCGTGATGCCAAAAGCAAGCCCGTGGCCGTTCTAAATCACAACAAGGCTGCTTTTTATATGATTGAGCCAGCCCTCTTTGAAGCGCTTCTCGAAGAATTGGCAGACCAAGATTTGCATCGAACTGTGCTGGCACGAATGGGGGAGCGTTCTCGCGCCATTGAAGTAGATATCGATGCCATCTGAAAAGTCGGTCAAGCACAGATACAGATTGCAATTCATTCCAAGCGCTTGGGCCGAATGGCAGGCTTTAGACGGGTCCGTTAAAGAGCCACTTCGCAAACTACTCAAAAAACGCTTGGATAATCCACATGTGCCAGGTGGTGAGTTGCATGGCCCCTTGGCCGGGCATTACAAAATAAAACTGCGTAAACAAGGGTACAGATTAGTTTATGGCGTGCAGGACGATATTTTGCTGGTGATGGTCATGGCGATTGACAAGCGCGAGGACAGTGCCGTTTACC
>CAISQQ010000350.1 GCA_903887655.1 uncultured Burkholderiales bacterium | reverse complement strand
GCACTGCCTGTGAGTATAGTGGGGGCGTGTCGCTCGCCTGCATGGGGTTGGACCTCAGTCGGTGTCAGGCGTTGGGCCAGTGGGCCTGAAGGCTTCAAGGCTTCAAGGCTTGAAGGCAATAGGCCATAGACCACTCATTGCCGACATCCACATCCACATCATCACCCAGGCCCAGTGGGGTATTGGTTTGAATTCAAACCGACGAAAAAAATTCACACCAACCTCACAAGACGCTGACAACTCCCCCGATAATGACGGCCATGCGAATCCCTTTTACGAAAATGCAAGGCACGGGCAATGACTTTGTGGTCATCGATGAGACCCAGGTCCTCTACCACTTGAGTGCCGAGCAGTACCGGGCCATTGCCGACAGGCATTTTGGGGTGGGAGCCGATCAGATTTTGAGTGTGCGCTCGACCACTCTCGAGGGCTTGGACTTTGAGTACGTGATCCACAACGCCGACGGCTCCGAGGTGGAGCACTGCGGCAATGGGGCGCGGTGTTTCTTGCGCTTCGTGCGCGAGTCGGGTTTGTCGCAGAAATCCCCACTTCGTGTGAAAGTTAAAAAAGGTATCATCGAGCTCGTCGAGCAAGAGGATCACCAAGTGACGGTGCAAATGGGCGCTCCGAATTTCGAGCCGCAACGCATTCCTTTTTTGCCTGAGCAAGCGCTGGCTGAGGGCCCGCGAGACGGCTTGACCACGTGGCGCTTGGCGCTGGGTGAAGCGCACCCAGGCGAGAGCGTGGACTTGGGGGTGGTCTCCATGGGCAACCCCCATGCCGTGATGATCGTCGCCGATGTGCAGGCCGCCCCGGTTTTGAGTTGGGGACCGCTGCTAGAGCACCACTTGGCCTTTCCAGAGCGGGTGAATGTGGGCTTCATGCAAGTGCTCAGCCGAAGCAGCATCCGTCTGCGGGTCTTCGAGCGCGGTGCTGGTGAGACGCTCGCTTGTGGCACGGGTGCTTGTGCCGCGGTCGTGTGTGGTATCCGTTGGGGTTTGTTGGACCCCAAGGTGAAGGTCTTCGCCCCCGGGGGTGAGTTGACCATCGAGTGGCTGGGCGGCGAGAGCGATGTGTCGCTCACGGGCCCAGCGGTGAGTGTTTTTAAAGGTGAATTGGATCTTCATGATTGAGCACAACAACATCAATCCCATCACGGAAGATGACATCGCAAATTTTTTGCTGCACACCCCTGATTTTTTTGTGCGGCATTCGGAGATCTTGTCCCAAATCAGGATTCCCAACCCCCACGGCCAGCGGGCGGTGAGTCTGCAAGAGCGGCAAGCCGACATGTTGCGCGAGAAAATCCGCGCCCATGAAATGCGCTTGATGGAGATGATCCGAAACGGCAACGAGAACTTGATCTTGACCGACCGCTTGCACCGCTGGGCCAAGAATTTGTTGTTGGTCAACGGCACGGACCAGTTGACCCACACCATGGTGCAAGAAATCCAAAGTCAATTCATGGTGCCGCAAGTGGCCCTGAAGTTGTGGGGCCTGCATGGGGATCACGCGAGCGACCCCATCACGTCCGGGGTGAGTGAAAGCGTGAAAGAGTTTGCGAGCAGCTTGGCACAACCGTATTGCGGACCCAACTCGGGGTTCGAGGCCATTGCGTGGCTTGACGATGCCAAAGCGGTGCAGTCGATTGCCATGGTTGCTCTCAGAAAGCTGCACCTCCCCGGTGCCGAGGACACTCAACGCTCGCCCGACAAAGGCGTCACCTTGGCCGAGTCCTTGACGTTGCGAGGGGCCGACCACGATGAGTTGATGCCTTGCATGGGGCTCTTGGTCTTGGCGTCGCCTGACCCGCAGCGCTACCACGCGGGCATGGGCACCGAATTTTTAACCCGCATTGGTGAGTTGTCCAGCGCCGTACTCATGCGCTTGATGGCTTGATGCATTCAGGGCTGGCGAGAGGCGAGAGGCAAGAGGCGAGAGGCAAGCGACTCAAGGTGAGTCGCCGCTAGCCCCGGCCTCATGCAAGCTCACCTGCTTGTCCTCACCCGGCTGAAAAGGGAGCCCCTGGTTTGAGCCCATCGCAAGACAGCCACCCCAAAGCGCAGCACCCTGGGCCTGAGACGGTGCACCCCTGGGTCGAGCGCTACCTTGACCACGTGCGCTTTGAAAAACGCTTGGCGCTTCGCACGGTGACCCTCTACCAGTTGGACTTGCAAAGGCTTTGCCAGAGTTTGCACGCCCTGGGTGTGGCCCTAGAAGACGTTCAAAGCCAGCACCTGCGCAGTTTGATCGCCAAAATGCACCAAGGCGGTCGCAGTGCCCGCGGCATTGCGCTCATCGTCTCGGGCTGGCGTGGGTTTTTGAGTTGGGCCCAGCGCGAGGGCTTGATCCGCGCCAATCCGATCTTGGGCATCAAGGCGCCCAAGGCCAATAAGCCCTTGCCCAAAGCCCTGAGTGTGGATCAAGCCGTGCAGTTGGCCAATTTCCAGGCGCCCCAGAAGGCGCCGAGTGGATTGAGCAGCAAGCGATTGGCGGCCAAGGCACCAGGGCCCGAGGCCCAGGCCTTGTCGGCCTGGCTCGAAGCCCGAGACCGCTTGATGGTGGAGTTGCTCTACGGCAGTGGCTTGAGGGTGGGCGAGATGACGGGGCTCGATGCCGAGCCCTCCAAAGAGGCCAAGGGCTGGATCGATTTGCCCTCCAAAACCGCTTTTGTCATGGGCAAGGGCAGCAAGTTCAGGAGCGTGCCCATTGGCCGTGAAGCGGCAAAGGCCTTGGTCGATTGGTTGGCTTGTCGGCAGGCCCTGCACGCTCAGGGACCCGCCCAAGCGCCGTCGAGCTCCGCGGCACTCTTGATCGGACGCCACGGCACACGGCTCACGGCCCAGGCGATTTGGGCGCGCCTTCGAGCGCGCGCCCAGGCGGCGGGGCTCACCACGCCTGTTCACCCCCACATGCTCAGGCACTCCTTTGCCAGCCACTTGCTGCAGTCGAGCTCGGATTTGCGCGGGGTGCAGGAGTTGCTCGGCCACGCCAACATCAGCACCACCCAGGTCTACACCCGCTTGGACTACCAGCACTTGGCGCAAATTTACGACCAAGCCCACCCACGAGCCAAACGCAAGTCCAAGTAGGGCCCAGACCCATTTGGAGCCGAAAAAGACTGGCCCCGCCCGAGTTTCTCGAGCGGTTGCGGGTCATTTGTCCATGGGATGCGTGGACCCGGGTGAGTTCGGGCCTGAGCGGTGGTAGAGTTCAGCCTTTTACACAGGGTCCGGGGCTGCGATGCATGCGAAGCAAGCGATGCGAGCGTTTCAGGTCAGGACCCCTTCACGCCATGAAAACCATCACCTTAAGACCTGGCAAAGAGCGCTCTTTGCTCAAAGGCCATCCCTGGGTGTTTGACACGTCCATTGCCAAGGGCTCGGCAGACGCGGGTGAGACGGTGCGGGTGCATGGCAGTGATGGGGCGTTTTTGGCTTGGGCCGCCTTCAGCCCGAGCTCCAAAATCCGAGCCCGGGTGTGGAGTTTTCAAGAAACGACCCGCATTGACGAGCTCTTGATGGACCAGCTTGTTGAGCGCGCCATCGCCATGCGCGACCGCCAGCACTGGGCGAGCTCTGGGGTGCGCCTGGTGCATGCCGAGTCCGATGGCTTGCCGGGCCTCATTGTGGACCGCTACAACGACACCTTGGTGGTGCAATTCTCGGCCAGTGGGGTGGAGCGCTTCAAAGGGGCCATTGTGCGCTCCTTGATCCAGCACACCGGCTTGGTCAAGGTGTTTGAGCGCTCGGACACGAGTTCGAGAAAGCAAGAAGGGCTCGAGCCCCGCTTGGGGTGGCTGGAGCGAGCCGATTGGGGCCCCGAGATGAAAACCCCTGCCGCATCAGACCCTGGTTCTTTGGAGTCTTTGTCGCTGGGGCAAGCGGGTTCTCAAGGACTGCCAGGCGCGTCAGACTTGCGCCTTGACCCTGGGGCCACGCGGCTCACGATCCAAGAGCACGACTGGCAGCTGTGTTTGGACATCGAGGCGGGCCACAAAACGGGGTTTTATTTGGACCAACGAGACTCTCGGGCGGCGCTTGGGCGTTATGTGGCGACACTTTCGCTCTCACGAGTTCTCAATTGCTACGCCTACACGGGGGGCTTCACGGTGGCGGCTTTGCACGGCATGCGCGCCTCGGGGGTGTTGGCGAGTTCGGGCCATGTCACCAGCGTGGACTCTTCGGCGCCGTCCTTGGAGATGGCGCGCCACAACGTCAAAATCAATGGCTTTGATGAGTCGAGCACGACCATGATGGTGGCCGATGTGAACGCGAGTTTGCGCCAGTTTTTAGCGCAAGGTCAGCAGTTTGACGCGATCGTGCTCGATCCGCCCAAATTTGCCCCCACCAGCGTGCATGTGGAGCGAGCCGCCAGGGCTTACAAGGACATCAACCGCTTGGCCCTGATGCTTTTGGCGCCCGGTGGGGTGCTGCTCACCTTCAGCTGCTCGGGTGGGGTGAGCCCAGAGCTGTTTCATCAAATTGTGGCGTCTGCCGGGGCCGATGCCCACGTTGATGGCTATATATTGGAGCGCCTGCAAGGCGCGAGCGACCACCCCATGACCTTGAATTTCCCCCAAGGCGATTACCTCAAAGGCTTGGTGGTGATGAAAAAGTGAGGTCAGACGCAGGTCAAAGTGAGGTGTTATGCTCAACGCTTGAATGGGGCGCTTTGGTTGCATAGAGCGCCTTCGAGCCTCACCACCGGGTCGATGCGGTATTGATTTCTGGGAATTTGGACCCATCTAGGGTGTTTTGTACATTGTTGAAGGCGAACTTATGTTGATTCCTGCCACTATCTTGACTGGTTTTTTGGGTTCCGGAAAAACCACCTTGCTCAAACGCGTGTTGTCTGAAGCCCATGGGCAAAAGATTGCGGTCATTGAAAATGAGTTCGGCGAAGAAAATATCGACAACGACATCTTGCTCCTTGAGAGCAAGGAGCAGATTATTCAGATGAGCAACGGTTGTGTGTGCTGCACCATCCGCGAAGACTTGCGCACCACGCTCACCGATTTGGCGGAAAAACGCCGCAAAGGCGAGATTGAGTTTGACCGGGTGGTGATTGAGACCACCGGCTTGGCCGACCCGGGACCGGTGGCGCAGACCTTTTTCATGGACGACCAAATTGCCGAGAGCTATTTGCTCGACTCCATCTTGACCCTGGTGGACGCCAAACACGCCGCCCAGCAACTCAATGACCGCCAGGAGGCCCGCCGTCAAGTGGGCTTTGCCGATCAAATCTTCATCTCCAAATCCGATTTGGTGAGCGAGGGCGACTTGGTCGCGTTGGAGCACCGCTTAAAGCACATGAACCCCAGAGCGCCCATGAAGCGGGTGCATTTTGGCGAGGTGGCCATTGCCAATGTGTTCGATTTGAAGGGCTTCAATCTCAATGCCAAACTCGACATTGACCCCGATTTTCTGACCGAAAGCCATGATCACGGCCATGATCACCACGATCACGACCACCATGACCATGACCACGACCACCACGATCACGAGCATGGCGAGCACTGTGATCACCCGAGTCACCAAGGCGGCGATCACGGGGAGCACGGTCACGGCCACCACCATCACCACGACGATGACGTCAAGAGTTTTGTCTTCAAATCCTTAAAACCCTTTGATCCCGCCAAGTTAGAGGATTTTTTGGGAGCCATTGTGAACATTTATGGTCCCAAAATGCTGCGCTACAAGGGTGTGCTTTACATGAAAGGGACCGATAAAAAAGTCATTTTCCAAGGCGTGCACCAGTTGATGGGCAGTGATTTGGGGCCGGCTTGGGGGGCTGGCGAGGAGAAAATCAACAAAATGGTTTTCATTGGCATTGATCTGCCTCGAGATATTTTTCTTCAAGGGCTTGAACAGTGCCTGGTATGAGTACAATCCGCGCGCCGCACGGGCTTTATTCAACCGCCAAGGAGTTGGAGTCGCAACGTGCTCACTAGCCTATTGGCCGTATTTTTTGGCTCAACAAAAGGGCGTCCCAACGCCACTGTGGAACGCGAGGAGACCCGCATGACAAAAAAATCAAATCCGCCCACCAAGGGCAAGCCCACTCCTGCTCCCAAGGCGGCCACTGCATCCAAATCCAAGACCCCCAGCAAAGTTGCTGTCAAAACGCCGGTCAAAGTGGCACCCAAGACTGCTGTCAAGTCTGCCAGTGCAGCGCCCGTGAAAGCGGTTGCCAAAGCACCGGTGAAAGTGGCGGCCAAAGCGCCAGCCAAGGCCCCCGCCAAAGCGCCATCCAAGGCGCCCGTGAAAGTGGTCGCCAAAACCGCCGCCAAGCCTGTGGCCAAAACCCCTGCCAAAGCCCCCGTCAAGTCGACTGCGAGTGCGCCCGCCAAATCCGCGGCAAAAGCGCCCGTCAAAGTGGCGGCCAAAGCTGCGGCGAAAGTTCCTGTGAAGGCGCCTGTAAAAGCGCCGGTGAAGACCCCTGTCAAGGCGCCGCTAAAAACTCAAGCCAAAGCCCCTGTGAAAGTGGCCGCCAAAGTGCCACCCAAAGCGGCACCCGTGGTGGCGCCCAAGCCGCTGCCGGTGCCCCCCAAACCCTCCAACCACGCGGTGCGTGCACCAGCCACGCCGCCCTTGAAGCCATCGGTTCAGGGCCCCAAGGTGGTGGCCGGTCAAACCATCATTCAACCGCAAAACAAAAAATCCTCTCGAGGTGCCAAAGCCGCCTCGATGGTGCCTCCTCCCCCCTTGGCCGTGGTGTCGACCAATGCGGCCAAGTCCAGTTTTGGGCCTGCTGATGCCCCTTCTCTTCCGTCTGTGATTCCCGTGATACCTAAAAAAGATAGCAAACTGGCCAACAATTGGAAAACCAAATCCGTGCCCGAGCTCACCGATGCCGAGGTGATCGCCATGCCAGACGCTGAGTACATGAACGAGACGCAGATGGCGTTTTTCCGTCACAAGCTCTCGCTCTTGAAGCAAGACATGCTCAACAATGCGGGGCAAACGACCGAGAATTTGCGCGAAGACACGGTCGTGGTGCCCGATCCAGCCGATCGCGCCACCATCGAGGAAGAGCACGCCTTGGAGTTGCGCACCCGTGACCGTGAACGCAAACTGCTCAAGAAAATCGAACAATCCATTCAACGCATTGATGCGGGTGACTATGGCTATTGCGACGAAACGGGCGAGGCCATTGGCGTGGGCCGTTTGCTCGCCAGGCCGACGGCCACCTTGTCGCTGGAGGCGCAGCAGCGCCGCGAGCTCAAACAAAAGATGTTTGGCGACTGATCCACCCATCGACGGGTCTGCTGAGCCACTTCGGGCCCGGGGGTGAGGCTAGCGGTTAGGCCTGCAACCCTCGGCCATAAATCACGATCAAGCGCGCAAGCAGACGTGTGCGCAGGGTTGGCGCTCTGAAGCTGGGTCCTGTTCTAAGGTGTTCTAACGTGTTCGATTGTGTTCGATTGTGCCTCTCGGGTGGGCGTGCACCACCACGCTTCGAGCCTTGGAAACTGAATCGGTGTCGGCGTCTTGCGACACCCGCCTCACTTCACCGCCATCCACACTGGTTTTTTGCGGGCATTATTTTTTATTCATCCGTCACATTCAGTAGCACGTCTAAGTCCTTCATTTTTAAGGAAAATCATCTCGATCATTTCGATGAAAATCAGCTAAGTCATTGATTTCATTGAAAAAAGCAATAAATACCTGTTGCGAAATTTTTAATTCCTGATACAGTGCAATAAAGTGCAATTAAGTGGGAAAAAGTTTATACTTTTTAACCCATGGAGGGGGCGTTGTTGGCGCCATCCTTTTTGCATCGGTATTTTGTGTCATTCAAAGGGAATTAAAACGTGTTTCAAGGCGCATCATCGTTGAGCTTAGACGGCAAGGGGCGGTTATCCATACCGACTCGGCACCGTGACGTGCTCGCGGTGAATGCCGCCTCGCAACTCACCATCACCCGACACCCCCACGGCTGCTTGATGATGTTTCCACGCCCCGAGTGGGAGCAGTTCCGTGCGCGCATTGCGGCCTTGCCCATGGAGGCGCAGTGGTGGAAGCGAATTTTCTTGGGCAACGCCATGGATGTGGAGATGGATGGCACCTCTCGCGTCTTGCTCTCGCCTGAGCTCAGGCGAGCAGCGACGATAGAACAAGAAGAGATCTTGCTCGGCATGGGCAACCACATTGAGATTTGGGACAAGGCCGTCTATGAGTCCCAAGAGGCTGTGGCCATGAAAGCGCAAATGCCCGATGTGTTCAAAGAATTTTCTTTTTAAATTGGATGGAGCCTACCCCATGGACGCACAACACCGTGTTGTTGCACGAGGCGGTCGATGCCTTAGAGGTGCAGCGTTCGGGCGTGTTTGTCGACGCCACCTTCGGCCGGGGTGGGCATTCGGCGCTTGTTCTGTCCAAGCTCAATGCGACGAGCTCCTTGATCGCTTTCGACAAAGACCCCGAAGCGGTGCAGGCCGCCCAGCGCATCCAAGACCCACGCTTTTCGATTCGGCACGAGGGCTTTGTGCACTTGGACCAGCTCGAGCCAGCCAGCGTGGCGGGGGTGTTGATGGATCTGGGGATCAGCTCGCCGCAGATCGACAACCCAGCGCGTGGCTTTTCATTTCGCTTCGACGGTCCCTTGGACATGCGCATGGATCCGACCCGGGGCGAGCCCTTGAGTGCGTGGCTCCAAAGCGCGGAACAAGACAAGATTGCGCAGGTGATTCGTGAGTATGGAGAAGAACGGTTTGCTTCATCGATTGCAAAGGCGATTGTTGCTCGCCGACAAGAACGGGGCACTCTTCAAACCACCGCAGAGCTGGCCCAACTCGTGGCTGGCGCGGTCAAAACCCGCGAGTCGGGCCAGGATCCTGCAACGCGCACATTTCAGGCTTTTCGGATTTTCATCAATGGCGAGCTTGAAGAGCTGCAACAGGCGCTAGAGGCGAGTTTGACTATATTGGAACCAGGTGGCAAATTGGTCGTGATCAGCTTTCATTCCCTTGAGGATCGAATTGTCAAACAATTCATCGCCAAGCATTCCAAGGCGCCCTTTGATCGGCGTGCGCCCTTTGCTGTGCCGCCCGTGATGCAGCTCCAAAGCTTGGCGCGCATCAAACCCAGCGACGAAGAGATCAAAAGAAACCCGCGCTCACGCTCGGCCATCATGCGGGTGGCGCAAAAAATGGCCCCCACGACGGGGATGAACTCATGACGCGGCTCAACGCCTTGCTGTTGATTGCAGTGCTCTTTAGCGCCTTTTATTTGGTGAGAACGCAGTACGACTCCAGACGCCTTTACACCGAATACGACCGTGCGCGCTCGGAGTCACGGCGTTTGGACTTGGAGCGCGAGCGCTTGGAAGTCGAGCGCCGCGCGCAAGGCACTTCTTTGCGGGTGGAACACGTGGCCAAAGAGCAGTTGCACATGAAAAACGTGACGCCTGCCATCACGCAATACATTCTCGAGCCTGTTGGCGCTCAAGACGTGGCCAAAGTCGCCCCACCCAATGCGGCGCCCAACTTCCTCTCACCCTACTTGAGCGCACCCTTGAAGACCCAAGTGGCCGGCACACCCGCGCTCAAAAACGCGAGCAGCTCATCGAGCAGCTCAGGTGTGGACATGCCATGAGTCGCAAAAGCGTTCAATTCACCTCTAGCCCACTGCTCGCGAGCAAGACGCCCATCTGGCGCAGCCAGTTCATCGTGGCCTTGATCGCCTTGGGATTTTTAGGGCTGATTGTGCGCGCGGCATTTGTGCAGGTGATTGAGAACGATTTCTTCAAGCGCCAAGGTGAGGTGCGCTTTGTGCGTCACCAAGACATTCCCGCCGACCGCGGCAAGATCTTTGACCGCAATGGCCAAATTCTGGCCTCGAGTGTGGCCGTGCCCAGTATCTTTGCAACCCCGGATGATCTCGATCGCGATCCGGCCAAGTGGGCCAAGTTGGCCAAACTCCTGGACATGCCGCTGCAGGACTTGCAAAACCGCACCAAGGACGAAGAGAGAAATTTCACGTGGCTCAAGCGCATGGTGGACGAGCCCCTGGCCGAGCAAGTCAAAGCCCTCAAAATTCGCGGCATTGGCATCCACAAGGAATACAAACGCATCTACCCCGAGGGTGAGGCGGTGGCGCATGTGGTGGGCTACACCAACATTGAAAACAATGGCCAAGACGGTGCCGAACTCACGTTCAACAACAGCTTGACGGGCCATGTGGGCTCGCGGCGCATCATTAAAAATCGCTTTGGCGAAGCGGTCGAAGACATGGGCGAGACCACCGCCCCGAGCGATGGCCAAGACTTGCAGTTGAGCATTGACTCCAAAGTGCAGTATTTTGCGTATCAAAAGCTCAAAGACGCGGTGCTTGAGCACAAGGCCGCTGCCGGTGGGGTGGTGGTGCTTGATGTGAACACGGGAGAGGTGCTGGCGCTGGCCAACTACCCCAGTTTCACACCCAATAGCCACACCAATTTGAGCGGCGCGCAGTTGCGAAACCGCGCCATCACCGACACCTTTGAGCCGGGCTCCACGATGAAGCCCTTTGTCGTGGCCTTGGCCCTCGAGCAAGGCATTGTGACGCCAGAGACCATCATTCAAACGGGCGCGGGTAAATTGGCCATGGGCGGGTTCACCATCCGAGACGATTCGCCCAATGGCGCACTGTCGGTGAGCCAGGTCATTCAAAAGTCGAGCAATATTGGCGCGGTCAAAATCTCCCTTCAAATGCCCCCTCAGCAACTGTGGGGCATGTTCACGCAAGTCGGCTTTGGGCAAAAACCGCAGGTGCCCTTTCCGGGCTTGGTGGGCGGAAAGCTGCGCGCTTACAAGACGTGGCGACCCATTGAGCAAGCCACCATGAGCTATGGCTATGGCTTGTCCGTGAGCTTGTTCCAGTTGGCCCACGCTTACACCTTGTTTGCCCGCGAAGGCGAGATCATTCCTTTGTCGCTTTTGAAGCACGAGGAGAGCGTGACGGGCGTGCGTGTGATCTCCAAAGACCATGCCAACGCGGTGCGACAGATGCTGCACATGGTGGCGGGTCCCGGCGGCACCGCGCCCAAGGCTCAAACCATGGGCTACTCCGTGGGCGGTAAAACCGGCACCGCGCACAAAGTGCAGGGCAACGGCTACGGCAACAAATACCGCGGCTTTTTTGTCGGGATGGCCCCGATTGAAAACCCACGCATCATCGTGGCGGTGATGATCGATGAGCCCACCGATGGATTTTATTTCGGTGGCGATGTGGCCGCTCCCGTGTTCAGCCAAACGGTGCAGCAAACCCTGCGAGTCATGGGCATTCAGCCCGACATGCGGGTCAAGCCCCAAGTGGTGGCCAAAGCCGAGCCGGAGTCATTTTGATGCGCTCTTGGACCACCCCCCAAGAGGCGGCCGATTGGCTGCGGTCATGCACGGCAGAACGGGCCGCAGGCGTGAGTCCAGGGCGGGTGCCAGTTTTACAAACCGACTCCAGAGCCCTCCAAGGAGGCGATGTTTTTTTGGCCTACGCGGGTCGCACGGTTGACGCGAGAGGGTTTGTCGCGCAAGCCCTCAAGAACGGGGCGAGTGCTTGCTTGGTGGACTTGCAGGGCGAGGACCCCAAAGCCCAAGCCCGTGTGGAGACCATCTTCTCGGGCTTGAGCCCCACGGATGCCCAGGCACTGGCCGAGGACCCCCGAGTGGCGTTCATGCCCCATCTCAAAGCCTCGCGAGGCTGGGTGGCGGCGCATTATGCCGGCCTGCCCTCCAAACAGATCAAGGTCTTGGCGGTGACGGGCACCAACGGAAAAACCACTTGCACGTGGTGGCTCGCGCAAGCACTGGAGCGACTGGGTGAGCGTTGCGCCGTGGCCGGCACGCTCGGCTTTGGCGCTTTGGTTCGCAACGCAAGCGAGCGGGGCCTATCGTTTGGCCACCAGCTCCAGCCCCTCTTGGCGGAGTCAGGCTCCTCGTTCAAGAGCCAGAGCCAGCTCACCACCATGGAGGCCCCTCAATTGCAGCAGGCGATGCGCCAGGCCGTGAACGCGGGCTTC
>CAISQQ010000349.1 GCA_903887655.1 uncultured Burkholderiales bacterium | reverse complement strand
GGTGAGCAAGCAGCTCATGCCTGTGTACGACAAGCCCATGATTTATTACCCGCTCACCACGTTGATGCTCAGCGGCATTCGTGAGGTGTTGGTCATCTCCACCCCACAAGACACGCCACGATTTACCGAGCTGTTGGGTGACGGCAGCCAGTGGGGCATGCACATTGAGTATGCAGTGCAACCCAGCCCCGATGGTTTGGCGCAGGCGTTCATCATTGGTAAAAACTTTGTGGCCGACCACCCCAGTGCGTTGGTGCTTGGCGACAACATCTTCTACGGCCACGATTTGGTCAAGCAGCTCCACAGTGCCGATGAACGCACCAGCGGCGCCAGTGTGTTTGCCTACCATGTGCATGACCCAGAGCGCTATGGCGTGGTCGAGTTTGATGGGCAGTTCCGAGCGCTGAGCATTGAAGAAAAGCCTACGAAACCCAAGAGCAATTTCGCAGTGACGGGTCTGTATTTTTATGACGAGCAGGTGTGTGAGATCGCTGCAGCAGTGAAGCCGTCTCACCGTGGTGAACTTGAGATTACCGACGTCAACAAACGCTACCTGGAGCTGGGGCAGCTGAATGTAGAAATCATGGGCCGAGGCTATGCGTGGCTTGACACGGGCACACACGACAGCCTGCTAGAGGCTGCCAGCTTTATTGGCACGCTGCAAAAACGCCAAGGCTTGATGGTGGCTTGCCCCGAAGAGGTTGCCTTCCATGAGAAGTGGATTGATGCAGCCGCGCTAGAAAAGCTTGCTAAGCCATTGGCGAAGAATGGTTACGGTCAGTACCTTTTGAATTTGCTGAAGTAAACCCCATGCCCTACCAAGTGACGAAGACGCCGATTGATGGCGTGCTGGTGTTGGAACCCAAGGTGTTTGGCGATGCGCGAGGCTTCTTTTTTGAGAGTTTTAACGCGCGTGACTTCGAGCAGGCCACAGGCCTGAATGAAACCTTCGTTCAAGACAACCACAGCAAGTCTGCCAAGGGCGTGCTGCGCGGTTTGCACTACCAGGTGCAGCACGCGCAGGGCAAACTGGTGCGCGTGGCGCAGGGCGCCGTGTTTGATGTGGCGGTGGATATCCGCAAGGGGTCACTCACATTTGGGCATTGGTTTGGACTGGAGCTGTCTGCTGAGAACAAAAAGCAACTTTGGTTACCCGCAGGCTTGGCGCATGGCTTTTTGGTGACGAGCGAGAGTGCCGAGTTTTTGTACAAGACTACTGACTACTACCACCCCGAGTTTGAGCGAAGCATTTTGTGGAGTGACCCTGAGATTGGCATTGATTGGCCATTGCATTTGATAAGCGACGAGCCCTTGTTAGCACCTAAAGACGCACAGGCGCCAACTTTGAACGAGCTCATCGCCAATGTTGGCTAAGTATTTTTTTCCTGTTTGCTTGCTCATGGTCGGTGGCGTGGCGTTGGTGCTGCCTAGCGGGTATTCGCTGGGGTTTTATCTGCTGTGTTTTGCCGGCTTGGCCGCTTGGTTCAAGTTTCGTGGCGACTTGCTGCCCGCTGATGCCAAGCTTTTTCTATTGCCATTACTCATCTATGCATTTGTGCACGCTGCACTGACCCTTAACGAAGAGTGGGCTTTGCGCGAGTTTGGCAACTACTTGCCCTTTGTTTTGGCTGTTTTTGGGCTGTGGGGCATTCGGTGGCATAAGCCAAAACCGGATTGGTTTTGGATAGGCTTGTCCTTGGGCGCAATAGGTGCCGCCGTATTCTCAGGCTACCAAGCATTAGTGCAAGGTTTGCGAGCCGGTGGTTTTGTGCATCCCATACAGTTTGGCAATATTGCTTTGCTGTTGGGCGTGCTTTGCTTGGTGCGAGCTTTGGTTGGTTCTCGCAATACTTGGTTGAATGCCATCTTATGGGTGGGATTTATTGCCGGCCTAGCGGCCTCCATTTGGAGCCAAACCCGAGGCGGCTGGGTGGCGTTGGTTATTATTTTTATTTGGATTTTGGTGAACGCCACAAAAAACTGGACTTTGCTGAGGCGCAGTTTGATCTTCGCTGCGTTTTGTTTGTTTTTATTGGTGCCGAGCTTGCAATCAAATGGGGTTGTTCAGTCACGAATTGCAGAGGCAACAGTAGAGCTTAATGCCTATGTTGAAACGGGCAAACAAGACACATCTGTGGGTGCACGATTGGCGATGTGGAGACTGGCGTGTTCAAATATTTCGCAGGCACCCTGGACGGGACATGGCGAGAAGGGTTGGATTGCGTTGCGTGAATCGGCAATTGAGGACGGTCGATTGAGCGCTTTTTCGTCTTCTTTCAACCATTTGCATAACGAGTACTTGAACATCTTTTTTAAGCGTGGCTTGCTAGGCTTGATCCTTTATTTAGCTATGTTTTTGGTACCTATGGTGTTATTTTTTAGGCCTTATCTCCATCACCGCTCAGTTGAGGTTCGATCGTTAGCGATGGCTGGGATGGTGATCCCCATGATGTACATGGACTTTGGGTTGACGCAAACCTTTTTAAGCCACAACTCTGGTCGCGTCGTTTTGTGTAGTCTATGGATGTGTGTGGCAGCGTTAATGTTGAATGCCCTAGAAGATAATCAAGCGCATGAGCCTGCCTAATTACACGATTACTTTTGCCTGCTACAACCAGTTGGATTACACCCAGCAGTTCATTGCGAGTTTGGACCGCGATGAGGTTGATTTTTCACGTATCGTGGCGGTTGATAACGGATCTACAGACGGGACACGCGAGTGGCTTCAGCAACAAGGTTTTGGTGCGGTTGTGTTGAACGTACGAAATCTGGGCTGTGGCGCAGCGTGGAACCAAGGTGCGTTGGCGATCCAGTCAAAGTGGACGGTGGTGATGAACAACGACGTGATTTGTGCCAGGGGATGGTTGCGAAATTTACTGGCAGCTGCCGAAAACAATAATTTGCAAATCATTAGCCCAGCGATGGTGGAAGGCGATTTGGATTACGACCTTGAAGAGTTCGCAGCCAAAGCCCAAGTCAAGATGAAAAGCTATATCCGCCATGGCGCGCCACATGCCGTGTGTATGGCCATTCGTGATGAAGTGTGGACCGAGATTGGCTATTTCATGCCAGTCCCTAAGTTGCTTGGCTATGAAGATGCTATTTTTTTCCAACGTGCGCTTGAAGCTGGAATGAGAACGGGCACAACAGCATATTCATGGTTGCATCACTACGGGATG
>CAISQQ010000348.1 GCA_903887655.1 uncultured Burkholderiales bacterium | reverse complement strand
CCGTCGAGTGCTGAAAATTTCAATTTGCGATGGGTTCTTTCAGAACCTGATTTTTTCTCGCCTCGTCATCACCACAACTTCGATCAAGTCCGAATTCAAATGAAAGGCGCCTTCTCATTTGATAACGACGGCGAAATGCCCTTGGGTTCGGTGGGTTTTTTTCCAGAAGGCACTTTTTACGGACCTCAAACGTCTCAAGCCGAAACCATTCAATTGGTCATGCAAATAGGTGGCGCCTCCAAAAATGGCTATCTGAGTGAAGCCAACCGCATCCAGGCCGTTGAGGAGCTCAGCAAAACGGGACACTTCAGCAAGGGACGTTATTACCCCAACAGCTCCAATCCAGACGATCACATCGATGCCTTTCAAGCAGTTTGGGAATATTTTCACAAACGAAAAATGGTCTACCCTCCTCCTCGGTTTTCTAAACCAGTATTGATGGACTTGACCGGTACGGCATGGACAAAGGACCCTGAGCGACCCGGCATCGAGCACCAAACGGCCTGGGACTTTGGGCCACAAACGGTGGGACTGCGAAAGGTGCGCATGCAAGAGGAGAGTTCCATCCTCTTTAGCGGCCCCATCACCGGCTTTCTAGCATCGGGGCAATGTTCACTCCTCAAACACCACAATCTAGAACAATACGATGTGTTCAACATCAAAGAGGGTGAGACGGTGGCCTGCAAGGCTTTAAAAGGGTCAGAGTGGTTCATTTTTATACATCCCCTGTTAACGTGATGACCATCGGATCTCAAACCGTGAAGTACGAGAGCACTTGTGCCCCCTTGCATGTGATCAACACCCTCTTGATGGGGATTGCGCTGACCCTCGCGTCGATAGCCCATGCCCAAATGGGCCCCAACAAAACCACACGCCTCATCATTGCGTCCGCACCCGGCGGTGGTACGGATTCGATTGGTCGTGTCCTGTCAGACTCCTTGTCCCTGGTAAGCGGGCAACAGGTGGTCCCTGAAAACCGAGCAGGAGCCAGCGGCATCATTGCCTCCGAAATGCTGGTGCGAGCCCCTGGCGATGGCAGTGTATTGATGATCATCCAAAATAGCCATGCCATGAATGTGGCGGTTTACAAAAAACTACCCTTCGACACCTTAAAAGACTTCACACCCATCACCACCTTGGCCAAAGCGCCACTGGTCTTGGTGGCCAGCAGCGCCCTGGATGTCAAAGGCATCAAAGATTTGATTGAATTGGGTAAGAAAGACCCCTTATCGCTGAATTTTGCCTCCTCTGAAGCCTCTGCCAGGCTCGCCATTCAAATGATCAGCACCTCCATCAAGATGCCGGTCACTGTCGCCTCCTACAAGGGAACGGGGCCTGCTGTCATGGATGTTGCGGCGGGGCACGTGAACTACACCATCACCACGATCGCCTCTACACTCGCGCAAAAAAGTGCTGGAAGGCTGAATTACCTGGCCCTCATGGCCAACGAGCGCAGCAGCTTGTTGCCCGACGTGCCAACCCTGGCAGATATGGGGTTTCCAGATCAAGAGGCCACGGGTTGGTGGGGCATCTTGGGGCCACCCAATATGAGCAAAGCACTCGTGGGTGAACTCAATCGACAAATTAGACAGAGCATGGAAAAACCCGAGTCTGTCAAAAGACT
>CAISQQ010000347.1 GCA_903887655.1 uncultured Burkholderiales bacterium | reverse complement strand
CCACGCCAAAACGTTTTCATGGGTATCGAGCTGCGATTTCACCCAATCATTCAAGCGAGAAGGCAACGAAACTGGGCTAGAGAGGAACATTCAGTGACAACAATCTATCAATGTGAAAAAAAGAAGACGGCGCAGGATGCCAAAGCTCGATGCGACCAACTCTCTGGGGTGAATGGGTTGCACCAGGGTTGCACCAGGGTTCGCCCAGCCCTGCTCAAAACCCTATAACGCGCCCCAAGCCCAATGGGTTGACAGCCTGCACATTGTAGCCCCCATCATCGCACCCTCAATTGCCCCAACTCCACCCTTTTCACCCGACATCGATCAGAAAGTTGACTAAAAAAAGTGATAATCAATGACCTGGCACTGGGCAGCGTTTCTTGGCCTGCGAACCCTTTGGGCTTGATGAGTCAACGCGTCGATCCACACTTCCATTTTGCCCCCTGGTGTTAGTCTTTTGCTCAGCGCCAACGTTCTTCATCTCTTCAACACAGAAAAGCCACCATGTCACACAAAGACATTCAAATCCTCAAAATGCGTTATCTGAGAGGTCCCAATATTTGGACCTACCGCTCGGTGATTGAAGCCTGGGTTGATTTGGGTGAATTGGAGCAATTTCCCTCCAATTTGATTCCTGGTTTTTATGACCGCCTCACCACCTGGTTGCCCGGCCTCGTTGAGCATCGCTGTGGCATTGGTGAGCGGGGCGGGTTTTTGATGCGCCTCAAAGACGGCACCTGGGCGGGTCACATCATGGAGCATGTGGCTCTTGAGCTGCAGACCTTGGCGGGCTTGGAGACTGGATTTGGCAAAGCGCGCGAAACCAGCACCTCCGGGGTCTACAAAGTGGTCATTCGAGCCGCCCAAGAAGAGGTCGGTCGCCAAAGTTTGTTGTTGGCCAAAGACTTGGTGATGGCGGCCATCAATGACGAGCCTTACGATTTGAAGTCCACGGTCAAGCACATGAAAAAATTGGTCGACAAGCTGTGCCTGGGCCCGAGCACCAACTGCATTGTTGAAGCCGCCGTTGCCAGGCGCATCCCCAATATTCGACTCACCGAGGGCAATTTGGTCCAGTTGGGATACGGCAACAAGCAACGGCGAATTTGGACTGCCGAGTCTGACCACACCAGTGCCATCGCGGAGAACATCTCCAGCGACAAAGATCTCACCAAACAGTTGCTGCAAAACTGTGGCATCCCAGTTCCTGAGGGCTCCTTGATCAAAAGCCCCGAAGAAGCCTGGAGTGTGGCGCAAGACATTGGTCTGCCCGTGGTGATCAAACCCACCGACAACAACAACGGCTATGGCGTGTCGTTGGGACTCAACACCGAAGAAGGCGTCAAAGCCGCCTTTCACATTGCCGATGCGGCAGGCTCCGAAGTCCTGGTGGAGCGCTACATCTTGGGAGACGAGCACCGATTGCTCGTGGTGGGCAACCACCTGGTTGCCGCCACCAAAGGCGAGACGGTGTTTATTGTTGGAGACGGCACCCACACGGTGGCTGAACTGATCGAACTCCAGATCAACTCAGACCCCAGGCGTGGGCGTGAAGATCACTTCCCCATGGACATCATTCGAATCCATGAAAATCCTCAAGACTTGCTTCAAATTGAGAGCCAAGGGGTCAAGCCTGAGACGGTTTTGGAGGTCGAGCGTCAAATCGTGGTCAAGCGCGATGGCAATTTAAACAACGACGTGACCGACCTCGTGCACCCCGAGGTGGCCGCTGCCGTGTGTTTGGCCGCCCGAGTTGTGGGGCTCGACATCGCGGGGATTGATTTGGTCACCCAAGACATCTCCAAACCCCTGCAAGACCAAGGCGGCGCCATTGTGGAAGTCAACGCGGGCCCAGGCCTACTGATGCACCTCAAACCACTGACAGGCAAACCCCGACCCGTGGGCCAGGCCATTATTGACCACTTGTTCAGCAAAAAAGAAAACGGACGCATCCCCATTGTCGGTGTGTTGGGCTCGAATCAAACGAATTTGCTCTCTCACTTGATCACCTGGCTTGTTCATCTCTCCGGACTGCGTGTGGGGCTGGCCTGCGAGGACGGCCTGTACATGGATCAGCGCCGAGTCCAAGCCCTGGATGCTCGGGATTACGCGATTGGCGAGCGTCTTCTCATCAACCGCACCCTGCAAGCCGCGGTGTTTCAAACGTCGCCTTGGCACATCTTGCAAGACGGCTTGCCCTATGACCGCTGTCTGGTCGGTGTCGTCACCGACATGAACCGACAAGCTTGGGATTTGGATGAGCACGATATCCACGACGAAGAAAAATTCAAAAACGTCATGCGTACACAAGTTGACTTGGTCCTGAGCGAAGGGGTGTGTGTCCTCAATGCACAAGACGAGAAAGTTCTCGACTTGGCTCAGTACAGCGATGGCGAGGTCATTCTTTATGCCATCGACCCCAGCATCGAGGCCATTCAGCAAAACCGCGCTCAAGGCCGGCGCAGTGTCTACTTCCGTGACGGTCATGTCGTGTTGGCGCGCGGCGATCAAGAAACCTTGCTCTTTCACCTGGATTTCCCCCCCATCGCCGCTCGAATCAAGCAAGACGGCTTTCAATTGGAAACCATCTTGGCGGGAGTCGCTTGTGCATGGGCCATGGACATTGCGCCACTGCTCATCCGAGCGGGCTTGAAAAATTTCGGCCAAAAAACCACCACTGCGCCACAAGAAGTCAGGACACTTGCATGAACGTCTCTCGCATTCGCGCCCTGAGAGGGCCCAACTTATGGACTCGCCACACCGCCATTGAGGCCTTGGTCAAGTGCGAGGGTCATCACAACGACTTGAGCGAATTGCCCCAATTTGAGCAACGCCTGAGGAATCTCTTTCCAGGCATGGGCAACTTGCGACCCAACGCGCGCGGCGCCAAAATGAGTCTTGCCAACGCCTTGGAGATCGCCACTTTGCATTTGCAAACTCAAGCGGGCTGCCCAGTCACCTTCAGTCGCACCACCCACACCGCCGAGCCAGGACTCTATCAAGTGGTGGTGGAGTACACCGAAGAAGAGGTGGGCATTTTGGCGCTCGAGCTCGCTCAGTCCTTGTGCATGGCGGCCTTGAACGACGAGGGCTTTGATGTGGACGCGGCGTTACATCGCCTGCGCGAACTCGATGAAGACATTCGACTCGGCCCCTCAACGGGCTCCATTGTCAACGCCGCCTTGAGCCGAGGCATTCCTTACAAACGCTTGACCCAGGGCAGTTTGGTTCAATTTGGCTGGGGCTCCAAGCAGCGCCGCATCCAGGCCGCTGAAATCGATGCCACCAGCGCCATTGCCGAATCCATCGCCCAAGACAAAGAACTCACCAAAAAACTCCTCTTTGCCGCGGGCGTGCCCGTGCCCAATGGACGACCGGTCAAC
Organism: uncultured Burkholderiales bacterium; assembly: GCA_903887655.1. Lineage (GTDB taxonomy): Bacteria > Pseudomonadota > Gammaproteobacteria > Burkholderiales > Burkholderiaceae_C > Limnohabitans. The sequence continues at coordinate 19,885 of CAISQQ010000347.1, read as the reverse complement.
GACGCGGCCGATGCGTGGGCCGCGGCACTCGAGATCGGCTTGCCCGTGGTCGTCAAACCCCGAGACGGCAATCAAGGCAAGGGCGTGTCGGTCAATGTGAACACCCAAGAGGAAGTGATGCAGGCGTTCAACAACGCCAAGTCCTTTCGAGACGAAATTTTGGTCGAACGCTTCTTGCCAGGCAACGACTATCGGCTCTTGGTGGTCGGCGAGCGACTCGTCGCAGCGGCGCGTCGTGAGCCGCCCTTTGTCACTGGGGATGGCGTGCACAGCGTCAAAGAACTGGTCGATCTCGTCAACGCAGACCCCAGACGAGGCGAAGGACACGCCATGTCACTCACCAAAATCCGGTTTGACGACGTGGCCTTGATGCGACTGCAAGAGCAAGGGTATGAATCGGACAGCGTGCCCGACAAAGGGGTGAGGGTGATTTTAAGAAACAACGCCAACCTCTCCACGGGGGGCAGCGCCACGGACGTCACCGATGATGTTCACCCCGAGGTGGCCGCCCGTGCCGTGGCCGCTGCCCAGATGGTGGGGCTCGATGTGTGCGGCGTGGATGTGGTGTGCGAGACGGTTTTAAGACCCCTGGAAGAGCAGCAAGGCGGTGTTGTTGAAGTCAACGCAGCGCCTGGACTGCGCATGCACTTGAATCCCTCCTTTGGCAAAGGCCGTGATGTTGGAGAGGCCATCATCTCCAAGGTGTTTCCCAAGGACGACGATGGTCGCATCCCCGTGATTGCGGTGACCGGCACCAATGGTAAAACCACCACCGTTCGATTGATCAGTCACCTGCTCAGAATGAGTGGCTTGAGAATCGGCATGACCAACACCGATGGGGTGTATGTCAATGGCCGTCAAGTCGACTCGGGCGACTGCTCAGGACCCCGCAGCGCCCGAAACGTGCTCATGCACCCCGACGTGGACGCGGCTGTTTTTGAAACCGCCAGGGGCGGCATGCTTCGCGAGGGACTGGCCTTTGATCGCTGCCAAGTGGCCGTGGTGACCAACATCGGCATGGGGGATCACTTGGGGCTGAACTACATCACCACCGTGGAAGATTTGGCCGTTTTAAAGCGCGTGATCGTGCAAAATGTGGCCGAAACCGGCATGGCGGTCTTGAACGCCTCCGACCCCTTGGTGGCGGCGATGGCGACCAATTGCCCGGGACAAGTGACGTACTTTGCGCTGGACTCGCACCACCCCGTCATTGCCACGCACCGCGCCCAGGGCAAACGGGTGGTCTTTGTCGAGGACGATCAAATCGTGGCCATGCAAGGCAGCATGCAAGTGAGAATTCCGATGGTGGATATCCCGTTGACGCGCAGCGGTGCCATCAACTTCCAAATCGAAAACGCCATGGCGTCTATCGCAGCGACCTGGGCTGCGGGCTTGTCATGGGAGATGATCTGCAAGGGTCTGGCCACGTTTGTGAGCGACGCCCAAGCCGTGCCTGGGCGCTTTAATGTCTTTGATTACAAAGGCGCGACGGTGATTGCTGACTACGGTCACAACCCCGACGCCATCAAAGCATTGGTGCAGGCCGTGACGAACTTGCCCGCCAAGAAACGCAGTGTGGTGATCTCTGGCGCTGGCGACCGCCGCGATGAGGACATTCGTGAGCAAACCCGCATCATTGGCGACGTGTTTGATGAAGTGGTCCTTTACCAAGATGCTTGCCAACGCGGGCGCGTTGATGGAGAAGTGCTGGCACTTTTGCGCGAGGGACTCAAAGGCGCCAAAAAAACCGAAAAAATTGATGAAATTTATGGCGAATTTTTGGCCATTGATTTGGCGCTGAATGCGCTCACTTCGGGAGATTTGTGCTTGATCTTGATCGACCAAGTGGAAGAGGCCTTGGCCCACATCATGGGGCGTGTCAACGCGGCCAGCAAGCCTTGAATAAGACCCTCGCAACGCGCTCGAGTCACTGAGGATAGCGCCAACGCTTGAGGGCGGCGCTTGAGGGCGGCGCTTCCGAGGGCGCTCAGGAATTGGCGTTTTGGCAAACTTGTTTTTTCAAAGTTGCCAAGTAAGTTTGGGGCCGAATCGGGTACTCTTTGGTTTTCCACTCTTGCTCGTCGGCGGTAAAAACCTCTTTGCCTTTGCCCAATGGTTTTTCAAACATCGACACCGACAGCTTCACAAAGGTGTCGTTCACGCAGTAAAGCCGCCAGCGCGTCATCTCCGACTGGTAAGTGTCGCCGTTGACGGTTTTGGAGGCCTTGCTCAAATCGGACAAAGTCCAAACATAGCGCGAGACATGAACGGCTTTCACGGCTTGCTTGTCCCACAAGTGCGTCACGTCCTCGTCCTTGTCCAACTCAGCCCACTCGGCTCGGGCACCGAAGATGACCGCGCCCAAGACCAGCGCACACAGCAAAGAGGGGCGCACTCGAAGTCGAGCCGACCCACTTTGAGCCGCTAAAGTGGGGCTTGATGCGCTGAGACGCTTCACAACAGTCGAGAAATTGAACATGATGGTGGGAGAACAAAAAAATGCAGGCCAGGTCTGACTAGCTCAAACATGCAAGTCACCCCATCAAGGGGCTCTATTTGAATCCAGTCTGGTGAATGATCGACTCCAACCGCTTTTTCTTGAGCCACCCCCCCTCAATGGATGGAGTGGCCAGCATCCGAAGCGCACTTGGTTAAAATTCAAGGGGTCGAGGAAATAGGCCACCCGACAACTGACACCGCATTCCCACCCCACCGACACCACCCCCCATCCACCCTTTGCTCCCCCTGCCCGATGAACAACATCTACACACAACTCCAAACCCTTGGCATTGTTTTGCCCCCCGTTGCAACACCCGCTGCAGCCTATGTTCCCTTTGTGGTCCAAGGCGATTGGATTTACCTCAGTGGCCACATCGCTAAAAAAGAAGGACGGGCCCACACCGGTCAGCTCGGACTCAGCATGAGCACGGCTGAGGGCTATGAGGCCGCCAAAGGGGTTGCGATTGATCTCTTGGGCACCTTGCACGCCGCTTGTCTGTCGGTCGGTCAAGACTTGAACCACATCGACAAAATCGTCAAAGTCATGAGCTTGGTCAACAGCACGGCGCAGTACACCGAGCAACACTTGGTCACCAATGGCTGCAGTGAGTTGCTCGGCGCCGTGTTTGGCTCGAGAGGCCAACATGCCCGCTCGGCCTTTGGGGTTGCCCAATTGCCCATGGGTGCGTGTGTTGAGATTGAACTCGTGGCCACTTTAAAGACCTGAGCCCTCCATCAAAGAAGGGTCTCAGCAGGTCACGTCGTCAACACCCGCAAAGACTCGACCCGTGTGGGTGTTTGAAAACCGCGAGCCCAAAGCAGCGGCGTTCAAGACCTATTCAACACGCCTCACCTCATGGGGCTTGAAGCCAAACTCGGTGGAGCGGCCTTTTTTGGCGCGCTGACTCTTGACGTTGTTGAGCACCCGAATTTCAAGCATTTCTTCGCGGGGTTTGCCACCGCGCCCGAGGCCGCGCACGAGCACACTCTTGTTGTAGGCCGCAGCACCTGCCAACTCGTCCTTGGGTTCGAGGTCGATCAAGACCAAGCCGCGCCCGCCTTTTTCCATCACCTTGAGTTGCGACAACTCAAAACTCAAGACCCGCCCATTTTGTGTGATGCACACCACCGATTTGGCCGGGGCCAAGCCCTCGACCATCGGGGGCAAACTCACCAAGGAGGGCTTGAGCAATCTCTCGCCAGCGTTGAGACTCAAAAAAGACTTGCCGCTTCGGTTTCTGGAGATCATGGACTCGAAATGGGCCATCAAGCCATAGCCCGCTGAGCTGCTGAGCAAAAAGCACGACCCGGCCTGGCCCACCACGTAATGGGCGAGTTGGGTGCCGCTCTCGAGCTCGACCATGGTGGTGATGGGTTGGCCATCGCCGCGGGCTCCAGGCAAACCAGACACCGGCACCGAATAGACCCGGCCGTTGGAGCCAAACGCGAGCAAGGTGTCCACTGTTCTGCACTCAAAGGTGTCGTACAGGGTGTCACCGGCCTTGAAAGCGAAGCCGCTGGGGTCGTGGCCATGGCCTGTTCGGGCCCTCACCCAACCTTTGTCGGAGATCACCACCGTCACGGGCTCGTCAATGATTTTGACTTCGACACTGGAGCGCTTGTCGGCCAAAATCAAGGTTCTGCGCTCGTCGCCAAAAAGCTTGGCATCGGCCTCGATTTCTTTGACCATCAAGCGGCGTTGTGCCGCGGGGCTGCTCAAAATCTCCTCGAGTTTTTCACGCTCTTCGCGCAAGGTCTTGAGCTCTTGCTCGATCTTGATGGCTTCGAGTCGCGCGAGTTGGCGCAGCCGAATATCCAAAATATCGTCGGCTTGGCGCTCACTCAACTTAAAGCGCGCCATCAAGGCCTCTTTGGGCTCATCGCTTTGTCGAATGATGGCAATCACTTCATCAATGTTGAGGAGCACGAGTTGACGCCCCTCCAAGATGTGAATGCGATCGAGCACCTTGTCAAGCCTGAACTGAGAGCGGCGCTGAACGGTGGTTTGGCGAAAGCTGATCCATTCCTCAAACATGGTGCGGATGGATTTCTGCACCGGTCGGCCATCGATACCGATCGAGGTGAGGTTGATCGAGGAGGACGTCTCCAGACTCGTGTGTGAGAGCAGCACTTGAATCAGCTCAGACTGCTGGGTGGTGCGGGTCTTGGGCTCAAACACCAAACGAACCGGTGCATCCTTGGAGGATTCATCGCGAACCACATCAAGCACGCTCAAGAGCGTGGACTTCAAGAGGTTTTGCTCACTCGAGATCGTCTTCTTACCGGCTTTGACCTTGGGGTTGGTGAGCTCTTCGATCTCTTCGAGCACGCGCTGGCTGCTCACTCCTGGCGGCAAGGTGTTGACCACCAACTGCCACTGGCCTCTGGCCAACTCCTCAATGGTCCAACGCGCTCGCACCTTGAGTGAGCCGCGCCCGGTGCGGTAAGCATCGGCGATCTCTTGTGGACTGCTGATGATGTGTCCACCCCCGGGGTAGTCTGGCCCTGGGAGCAAGGTGAGCAACTCAGCCTCGCTCAGTTTGGGGTTCTTGATGAGCGCGATACAACTCTGGGCCACCTCGCGCAAATTGTGCGAAGGAATCTCAGTGGCCAGTCCCACCGCAATGCCGCTCGCGCCGTTGAGCAGTGCGAACGGTAAACGTGCCGGGAGCTGCTTGGGCTCGAGGGTCGAGCCGTCGTAATTGGGCTGAAAGTCAACCGTCCCTTCGTCAAGCTCATCGAGCAGCAAGCTCGTGATGCGTGACAAGCGCGCTTCGGTGTATCGCATGGCGGCAGCCCCGTCACCGTCGCGAGACCCAAAATTGCCTTGTCCATCGATCAAGGGGTAGCGTTGGGAGAAGTCTTGCGCCATGCGCACCAAGGCGTCGTAGGCGGCTTGGTCACCGTGCGGGTGAAAACGCCCCAGCACATCGCCCACCACCCGAGCACTCTTGACGGGCCGTGCACCCACGGCCCCATTGGTGCCGCCAAAGCCCAAGCCCATGCGGGACATGGAGTACAAAATTCGCCGCTGAACTGGCTTTTGGCCATCGCAGATGTCAGGCAAGGCGCGCCCCTTGACCACCGACAAGGCATATTCCAAATACGCCATTCGGGCATAGTCGCCCAGTCCCAGGTCCTCGTCTTTGGAGGGCAAGGCCAGTGCGTCGATCGTGTCGTCACTCATTAAATATCCACCTCAATCGCGTCCCCATGCAACTCCATGAGCTCGCGACGGGCTTGCGCCTCGCCCTTGCCCATGAGTTGAGACATTAAAAACTGTGTCGCCAAAAAATCCAAATTCCCGAGTTGAACCAACAGCAGTCGACGCGTGTCGGGGTTCAAGGTGGTCTCCCACAACTGCTCGGCATTCATCTCCCCCAGGCCCTTGAAGCGACTCACCGACCAAGCGCCTTCGCGCACGCCGTCTTTTCTGAGCTTGTCCAGGACCGCGGTGAGCTCGCCTTCATCCAAGGTGTAAATCTTGGTGGCCGGTTTTTTGCCCCTGGCAGGCGCATCCACACGAAACAAAGGGGGGCGGGCGATGTACACATGCCCAGCCTCGATCAACTTGGGGAAGTGACGGAAAAAGAGGGTGAGCAGCAAGACCTGTATGTGCGAGCCGTCGACATCGGCGTCACTCAAAATACACACCTTGCCGTACCTCAACCCACTCAAATCAGGCGTGTCATCCGGACCATGCGGATCGACACCAATGGCCACGGCGATATCGTGGATTTCGTTGTTGGCAAAAAGCCGGTCGCGCTCGACCTCCCAGGTGTTGAGCACCTTGCCGCGCAGGGGCAAGATGGCCTGGCTCTCTTTGTCTCGGCCCATCTTGGCCGACCCCCCGGCTGAATCCCCCTCCACCAAGAAGACCTCATTGTGGGCCAGATCTTTACTCTCGCAGTCGGTGAGCTTGCCGGGTAAGACCGCGACACCTGAGCCTTTGCGTTTTTCTACTTTTTGACCGGCGCGCTGGCGTGTCTGGGCGGCCTTGATGGCCAGGTCGGCCAATTTTTTACCATACTCCACATGCTCGTTGAGCCACAACTCCAAGCTCGGGCGCACAAAGGACGAGACCAATCGCACCGCATCGCGAGAATTCAAGCGCTCTTTGATTTGGCCTTGAAACTGGGGATCGAGCACCTTGGCGCTCAAGACGTAATTGGCCCTGGCAAAGACGTCCTCGGGCAGCAACTTCACCCCCTTGGGAAGCAGGGCGTGCAAATCGATGAAATTTTTCACCGCCTGAAACAGCCCCTCGCGCAGACCACTCTCGTGGGTGCCACCCGCGCTGGTGGGGATCAAATTGACGTAGCTCTCTCGCACCGCTTGGCCCTCTTCGGTGAAGGCCACACACCAAGTCGCCCCCTCCCCTTCGGCAAAGCTCTCGTGAGCGCTGTCGGCAAAGCCCTCGCCTTCGAGCAAGGGAATGACCGGATCGGTGAGCAATGTTTGCATCAAATAGTCACGCAAGCCGGCCTTGTAGAGCCAGTGTTGTTCTTCTTTGGTTTTTTCATTGACCAAGGTGACCGACACGCCGGGCATCAAGACCGCCTTGGAGCGAAGCAAATGGGTCAAGTCCTGCAAGGGCAGGCTCGCGCTTTCAAAATATTTGGCATCTGGCCACACCCGCACCAAAGTCCCCGACTTGGGGTCCTCTTTGCCTGCCGCCCTGAGCTTCAAGGGCGTGAGCACATCCCCGGCTTGAAAGACCAAGTGCGCCACTTTGCCCTCGCGCATCGAGGTGACCTCCATGCGCGTGGACAAGGCATTGGTCACACTCACCCCCACCCCGTGCAAACCGCCTGAAAAGCTATAGGCCCCGCCCGAGCCTTTGTCAAACTTGCCACCCGCGTGCAAGCGGGTGAAGACGAGCTCGATCACCGGCGCCCCCTCCTCGGGGTGCATGCCAAAGGGGATGCCCCGCCCATCGTCTTGCACACTCACCGACGCATCGGCATGCAAGGTGACCTTGATCTTTTTACCGTGCCCAGCCAAGGCCTCATCGGCCGAGTTGTCCAACACCTCTTGAATGATGTGCAAGGGATTGTCCGTGCGGGTGTACATCCCGGGACGCTGCTTGACGGGCTCGAGTCCTTTGAGAACACGGATGGAATTTTCTGAATATTCTGGGTTTTGCTTGGTGGCCATGCGCTCGATTGTAGACAAAATTTGTAGAGGTCTGTATGGATTCACAGTCCATCGACTCCAGCCGGTATTTTAAGACCGGCCCACTTGGCGCTCAACCCAGACCGGTTTTCCAGCGATGCTAGGCGATAATCCAAGACTTGTTGCCTGCTAAAAACGACACCGATGCGCTCTTTTCTGGGCCTTTGAATGGCCAATCCTCACACCACCTTGAACCACCGCCCGAGCGCACCGGTGGCGGCGAGCCCTTGGCTCGAGCGCTATGGGCATTTACTTCAGCCGGGATCTCGGGTGTTGGATGTGGCTTGCGGCAGCGGTCGGCACATGAAGTGGCTGCACGAGCGCGGGCTTCAAGCCCTGGGGGTCGACCGCGACGCCCAGGCGGTAGCGGCTCTGAAAGGCGAGGGGCTCGAGTGCCTTGTGGCCGATTTAGAACAAGAGCCGTGGCCATTTGCCCCCCAAAGCATGGACGCCGTCTTGGTCACCCATTATTTATGGCGCCCTTTGTGGAGCGACCTCAAGGCGGTCCTCAAACCCCACGGATGGCTGATCTTCGAAACCTTCAGCTCGGGCCAGGAGGCCCTCGGTCGACCCAAAAATCCGGATTTTTTGCTCCGTCCAGGTGAGCTTTTGGAGGTCTTTGCTGACTTTCACATCATCGCCTTTGAAGAGGGTTTGGAGCCCCATCCCCCTCGAGTGCTGCAGCGCTTGGTGGCACAAAAACCCATCTCTTTCACCCAAAGACCCGCAACCCCGCTGAGGTCGTTAGAATGACGCCTTGACAAGCGTCATTTCACCCCTCAATTTATCCACACAAACACCATGGCACCTATTACTGGCAGTATCGTGGCATTGGTCACCCCCATGAACCCCGATGGCGCGGTGGACTACCCCACCTTGCGCAAACTCATCGATTGGCATATTGCCGAGGGAACCGATTGCATCGGTGTGGTGGGCACGACCGGTGAGTCGCCCACCGTGAATGTGCAAGAGCACCGTGAAATCATCCGAGTCGCCGTGGAGCAATCCAATAACCGTGTGCCCATCATGGCCGGTTGTGGTGCCAATTCGACCAGTGAAGCCATTGATCTTGCCAAATTTGCGGCCCAAGTGGGCGCCCACTGCCAACTCCAAGTCGTGCCCTATTACAACAAACCGACCCAAGAAGGTCAGTACCAACACTTCAAAGCCATTGCGCAAGCCGTGGACCTGCCCATGGTGCTCTACAACGTGCCTGGCCGCACCGTGGCAGATATGCAGCACGACACGGTGATGCGCCTGAGTGAGGTGCCTGGTATTGTCGGCATCAAGGAGGCGAGCGGCAACATCGAGCGCGCCCAATGGTTGATTCGTCAAACGCCCGAACATTTTGCGGTCTACTCTGGAGACGACCCCACCGCTGTGGCCTTGATGCTTTGTGGTGGACAGGGCAATGTGAGTGTGAGCGCTAACATTGCCCCACGCTTGATGCACGAACTGTGCATGGCCGCCATGCAAGGCGATGTGAAAGCGGCGATGGACATTCAGTTCAAGTTGCTGCCCATCCACAAGAACCTCTTTCTCGAGGCCAACCCCATCCCGGTGAAATGGGCCATGGCTCGGCTGGGATTGTGCGGGCCCACACTTCGCTTGCCCATGACGCCCCTGGCCTCCCAGTTGGAGTCCACGCTTGAGGCGGCTTTGCGTGAGAGTGGGTTGTTGTGACCACGCGCATGTCCCGAGCCTAGATTTTGCCCACCCAGCCCTTGATGTCAACACCGTTGCACACCCTTCGTCACCCCATTTGATGCGCCCTAACTCGGAACCCCTCCCACCCATGAATAGCCTTTCTTTGACCATGATGCCCCGTGTTGTCGCTGTGCTTGCCGCTTTAGGTCTGATGAGCTCATGCAGTCTGTTTGACAGCAACAAAGTCAACTACAAAGCACAAGTGACCAAGCAGCCGATTGCGCTGGATGTGCCCCCGGACCTGAGCCAACTGAACCGCGAGACGCGCTACTTGGTTCCGGGCAACTCGGTGAGTGCCAATGATTTGAACCAAGTTGTTCAACCCAAAAACACCATCGCTCCAACGCAACTGGCCGACATCCGAATGGAGCACTTGGGCTCGCAGCATTGGCTGGTGATCAAGCGCCCCGCCTCGAGCGTGTGGCCAGTGCTCAAAAAGTTCTGGCTCGACAACGGCTTTGTTGTGACCACGGAAGACGCCAAAACTGGCTTCATTGAAACCGATTGGTTGGAAAACAAGAGCAATCTGCCCCAAGACATCATCAGCCGCACCCTCAACAAATACTTCTCAAGCGCCATGAGCTCGGGCATTCGTGACAAATTCATCACCCGGCTCGAATCGGGAGAGAAGGAGGTCGAGATCTCCATTGCTCACCGCTCGATTGAAGAAGTCTCCCTCAACGCCATCGCCCCAGGCACGGCTTGGCGCTCCCGCCCCAACGACCCCGAGGCAGAAAATGAGTACCTGCGCCGCTTGATGATCGCCCTCGGTGCTCCCGAAATCCAAGCCCAGGAGATCATGGCCAAATCCCAAATGAGCGCATCCCAGCGCGCTGTCCTTGAGAGTTCCGCCACCAGCACAGGGATTGCTTATCAAGAAAACTTCGACACCGCTTGGCGCCGCGTGGGTGTGGCCCTGGACCGCTCTGGCTTTACGGTGGAAGACCGTGACCGCAAACTCGGTCTTTACTACGTGCGTTTTGTTGACCGCGCGCTCGATGGCAAAGAGCCCGGCTTCTTTAGCCGACTCTGGGGCTCAAGCGCCACGCCTGAAGGTCCACAACGCTATCGCCTCAAGCTCGAAGCGGTGAACGATCAGGCCAGTCGCATCTCCATTCTCAACGCAACAGGTGAGGCCGACCACTCCAATGCTGGCCAAAAAATCGCCCAACTCCTGGTCGACGAGTTGAAGTGATCTGGACGCCTTGGCGGTGTTGAGATTTAAAAATTTAGGCAGTGGCAGCGCTGGCAACGCCACTTTGGTTCAAGCGCAAAGCGGCAACACGACCACCCAGGTCTTGATCGATTGTGGCTTGTCCATGCCCGAGTTGAGTGCACGCTTGGCACTCATCGACCTGGGTTTGGCTGACCTTGACGCCCTCTTCATCACCCATGAGCACGCCGATCATGTGGGACATGCGCGCCAATTTGGTCTGAGAACGGGCAAACCCATTTGGTGCAGCCAAGGCACCCAACTGGCCAGTCAAACCCAAGATTGGGGCTTGCGACAAGACCAAGTGTGTTGCGCAAGAGACGGTGTAGTGATCGAGGTGGGGGGCCTGGAGATCACGCCCTTCACCGTCCCGCATGACGCGCGAGAGCCCTTGCAAGTGTGCATGAGTGATGGCAACGTCAAACTCGGCTTGGTCACCGACTTGGGTCATGCGAGCGCCCATGTTTTGCAGCGTCTGCAAGGCTGCAACGCCCTGATCTTGGAGGCCAATCACGACCAAGACCTGCTGAGGTTGTCGAAATATCCCTCGTTTTTAAAGTCCCGAATCTCTGGCCCCTTGGGACACTTGTCCAACCAGGCGTCTGCCCAGTTGCTGCAAAACGTGATGCACGATCAATTAAAAACCGTGGTGGCGGCACACTTGAGTGAGAAGAACAACACACCCGAACTGGTCGCGCAGGCCTTTGGCTCGGTGCTCAACTGCGCCGCCCACGACGTGATCATTGCCCATCAAGAGCATGGCACCGATTGGTGGGTGGTTTAGAGCCCCCCCTGTACTCAAGGGCTCGGAGATCCCCAAAAAAAAAGCCACCCGAAGGTGGCTCAGATGCATCAAGAAGAGATTACTTCTTTTCTTCAGCAGCAGGTGCAGCAGGAGCGGCAGGAGCAGCAGGTGCGTCAGCGGCTGGCGCAGCAGCAGGAGCGGCATCGGCAGCAGGTGCAGCAGCAGCAGGTGCAGCTTCAGGAGCTGGGGCTTCTTTTTTACCACATGCAACCAAGGCAGCAGCTAAAAGAGTTGCCAATAGAAGAGTCTTTGTCATGTCAGTTGTCCTTTGAGGGTAAGGTAGGGTTAACAATTTCCGGAAATTGCCACAAAATTTGATGTGACTGAGCTGTTGGTTTTTTTATCAAGCTCCATCAACTCAGCTCACGATTATAGGGTAATTCCGTAACTTTCTCAAGGCGAGGGCAAACTATTGTCAAAACACGCCCGCGCACGCGCCCCAACAACATCGCGCATTGCAGCCCAGCGAAGAGACCCCGCGCAGCGGGTGCGCGCGTTTTCACTCGCCCAAATGCAACCAGCCATCTTCGATCCACTGCGCGAGCAAGGCCAGCAAGTCCTCCAAGCGCTGCTCTAACCGTGCGGCCTTGCGGCCCTCAGTGGCTGACAAGGGCTGGTGACTGCGGGCCAAAAAGGGCGCGAAGCGCGTGGACAACAAGACACGTTCATTGGCCAAACGCCTGAGGACCTTTGCCTCCAAACCACTCACGCCCACGCTCTCAGCGTTGATGAAAATTTGGGTGTCGTCATAGAGCATCTGCGTTTGACGATCGAGTCGCAACACCGCCTCACCGGGGTGGTGGACCCACTGCTTGAGCCGCGCCTTGCAAACGCTAGGGTCGCCTTGCATCGACGCTTGAAACCAAACATGGTGCTTGGGCTCGGTCAAGGTCTCACCCAAAGCGCGCTGAAAAAGCCGCTCATCCTGGGCCAAACGCTGGTAGTTTTCAAAGGCAAAGTTTTGTAAAGCCTTCGGAATTTCTGCCGAATTGGCGGTGGCCGTCTGCGCGGGGTCGGTATAAAAGGCCGATGTAGCTCGGGAGCCTTCGCCACCATCGGCCAGGCAGGCCATCACCTCTTGCGCCAGGGCCACACCGCTTGGGCTCTTGAAGCCAATCGAGTAGGTCATGCATTCGCCTTGGGCAACCCCTTCATGGGCATAGCTCGGTGGCAGGTAGAGCATGTCACCGGGCTCCAAGTCCCACTCCTGCTCGTGCTTGAAGCGGGCCAAAATTTTAAGCTCAGCGCCTTTGACCAGGGTGGGGTCCGTGTTTTGAGCGATGCGCCAGCGACGCACACCTTGGGCCTGCAATAAAAACACATCGTAGCTGTCAAAGTGAGGGCCCACGCCGCCTTGGTCACTGGCATACGAGATCATCAAGTCATCTAGCCTCACCCGTGGAATGAAGCTGAACTGCTCCATCAAGTCGTGGGCTTTCGCGTCGTACAAATTCACCCCTTGAACGAGCAAACTCCAGGCTTTTTGCGCCAACGGCGGCAGGCTTTTGCGCCCAAAGGGCCCTCGCCTCAAAGTCCAACTGCCAGCTCGATTCTTGGGGCCCGACTGGACGACCAATCGAGACTCCACCTCATCCCTTTGGGCCAAGGCAAAAAGCGCAGAGCGCGTGATCACGGCTTTAAAGCCTGGAACAGCGCCACGGATCAACAAGGGCTTTTTTTGCCAGTAGTGGCGCATGAAGTCCTCAGGGCTCAGGCCGCCCAAAAGAGCGCAGGGTTGGTCAAGAGGGGTCATGTGCAGTCGGTCTCGGTTAAAAAGGGTCAAGGACAAGGGCGAGCACGAAATGCGACAATCGCTCACCATGAACATCACTATACCTTGCGTGGTCGAATTGACCTGGACACTCAAAGACACTTTGGGCACGACTTTGGACGAACTCCAAGAAGGCGTTGAATTCTTTGTCGGTGGCCGAGATTTGCTCGCCAAAATCGAGCACGCCCTCTTGGGGCAGACTGTCGGCGCCACATTGGATTTGCACTTGGAGCCCGAAGACGCTTTTGGCGACTACAACGAACAATTGGTGTTTCTGGAGTCACGCGCTCTCTTTCCGGCAGAGATCGAAGAAGGTCAGTGCTTGGAAGGCTCTGCCTTGCCCAGCAGCGGCTCGCTCCAGGCCCCCCGGGAGCATTTGTACACCATCACCGATATTTACCCCGATCACGTGGTGCTCGACGGCAATCATCCCTTGTCGGGCATCGCCTTGCGGCTGCATTTGAAGGTGCATCGCGTGCGCGAGGCCACGGCTGCAGAGCTCCAAGCGTCGAGCATGGGGGTGGGATTTTTTTACTCGCCTGAGCTCGCTGTGTCCCCCTCGCGCGCAAAGGCACTTGACGCTTTCGAGCCCAGCGCCGATAGCGACATCACCACGCTCGACCTCGCCCAGATCAACCCCGCCTTGGCCCAGCTCGATGAAATTTTCGATGACATTGACGATGACGATGAAGACACCGGCCTTGAAGACCCCAAGGGCACGAGCAGCGGCGAGCCCACCAGCAACACCCACCAAAAACGCTTGCATTGACACTTGGAGAGAGCGCTTTCAATGAGCGCGTGAGGCGGCGGCGCTCGCCTCACCCTGGGCGTGTTGGCCTGCCCCCTTTTTTTTGTCAGACCTAAGCCTTGCCAGTGGAGCCGTAACCGCCCTCGCCTCGAAAGCTCGAGCCCGTGAACTCGCTCACCACCTGAAACTGCGCTTGCACCACAGGCACGATCACCAGTTGCGCCAAGCGCTCCATGGGATTCAAAACATAGGGCACGCTCGAGCGGTTCCAAGCACTCACCATGAGGGCGCCTTGGTAGTCGCTGTCAATCAACCCGACCAAGTTCCCCAGGACAATGCCGTGTTTGTGGCCCAGGCCTGAGCGGGGCAAAATCACCGCCGCATAACTCGGATCGGCCACATGAATGGCAATCCCCGTCGAGACCAGTTGCCACTCGTTGGGCCCCAAGGTGATGGCCGAGTCCAAGCAAGCGCGCAAATCCAAGCCCGCGCTGCCCGGCGTCGCGTACTGGGGCAAATGCGCTTTCATTCGGTCGTCAAGGACCTTGAGTTCAATGTTCATGGTGACACAATCAAAGGTTTAAACCTGAAAAAAAGACGGCAAGCGCTGGGCAATTTCGCCCACCAGCTGCTGGGCCAACTCGTCTTTGCTCGCCCTGGGCAAGGTGCTCGAGCCGTGCTCATCAACGAGCAGCAGCTCATTGTCATCCAAGCCAAACGTGGCCGGGCCCCAATTGCCCACCATCAAGGGCACCCCTTTGGAGAGCCTTTTTTCGCTGGCATAGCGCGCCAAGTCCTGGGTTTCTGCGGCAAAGCCCACACAGAAGAGGGCGTGCGCTTGGGCGCGCTCGCCCTTGGCCACACTGGCCAAAATGTCGGGGTTTTGGATGAACTCCAAGGCCGGCGCCGCACTGCCGGGAGTTTTTTTGATTTTGTGCGCTGCAACGTCCTTCACCCGCCAGTCGGCCACGGCGGCAGTGGAGATGAAGACATCGTGCTGCTGAGCCCCCGCCATGACCGCTTCATGCATCTGTTGGGCCGATTCAACCAGGATGCGACTCACCCCTCTCGGGGCAGGCAAGGCCACTGGCCCGCTCACGAGCGTGACTTGTGCGCCGGCTCGCCAAGCCGCACTGGCCACGGCGTAGCCCATCTTGCCGCTCGAGCGGTTGGTGATGGCGCGCACGGGGTCGATGGCCTCCCAAGTGGGGCCGGCGCTCACGAGCACTCGGCGCCCCAGCAGTGTGGGTGAGGTCAACACACGGGCCACCTCTTGGACAATCTCTTCGGGCTCGAGCATGCGACCGTCTCCGCTCTCGCCACAAGCTTGGTCCCCCGCACCCACCCCCAGCACATGGGCGCCATCAAGGTTGAGTTGCCCCACATTGCGCACAGTGGCAGGGTGCTGCCACATCTCTCGGTTCATGGCGGGCGCCAACACCAAAGGACAAGAGGCGATGGGACGGGCCAAGCACAACAGGCTGAGCAACTCATCGGCTTGACCGTGCAGCAGTTTGGCCATGAAGTCGGCACTGGCGGGCGCGACCAGCACCAAATCAGCCTCGCGAGTCAAGTTGATGTGGGCCATGTTGTTGGAAGGCCTGGCGTCCCACTGAGAGGTGAAGACCTCCTGGTTGGACAAGGCTTGCATGGTCACGGGCGTGATGAACTGGGCGGCCGACTCGGTCATGACCACCTGAACTTGCGCGCCCGCTTTGATGAGCAAACGGCACAACTGAGCGGCCTTGTAGCAAGCAATGCCACCGCTCAAGCCCAAAACAATTTTTTTACCCCAGATTGCGTTCATGCTCGCTCCAAGCTTCGCACATGACTTCAAACAAGCCCTATAATCTCACTTTACCACCTCCTTGGGCGCTCGTCCCCGATTGGCATGACTAAATTTGTCTTCGTCACTGGCGGTGTGGTGTCCTCCCTGGGTAAGGGAATCGCCTCAGCCTCCCTTGCTGCGATCCTTGAGTCTCGCGGCTTAAAAGTCACCCTCATAAAACTCGACCCCTACATCAATGTGGACCCTGGCACGATGTCGCCATTCCAGCACGGTGAGGTGTTTGTCACCGAAGACGGGGCAGAGACCGATTTGGACTTGGGTCACTATGAGCGTTTCATCACCACGCGCATGCGCCGAGCCAACAACTTCACCACGGGTCAAATCTACCAAAGTGTGCTGGAAAAAGAGCGTCGTGGCGTCTACTTGGGCAAGACCGTCCAGGTCATTCCCCACATCACCAACGAAATCCAAGACTTCATCAAACGCGGCTCAGGAATGGGCACCGACCGTGCGGTGGATGTGGCGATTGTTGAAATCGGCGGCACCGTGGGTGACATTGAGTCCTTGCCGTTTTTAGAGGCGGTGCGCCAAATGAGCCTGAAGATGGGCCCGCAAAACGCCGCCTTTGTGCACTTGAGCTACGTGCCTTGGATTGCTGCTGCTGGCGAGCTCAAAACCAAGCCCACCCAACACACCGCTCAAAAACTCAGAGAAATCGGCATCCAAGCCGACGCCCTGGTCTGCCGCGCTGACCGCCCCATCCCAGAGGAGGAACGCAGCAAAATCTCCCTCTTCTCCAACGTGCCCGAGTCCGGCGTGATCTCCATGTGGGACGTCAATGTGATCTACAAAGTCCCCCGCATGCTGCACGAGCAAGGGCTGGATGATCTCATTTGCAAAAAACTGGACTTGCACACCCAAGCGGCCGACCTCTCGCGCTGGGACCGACTGGTGAGTGAGGTTGAAGACCCCAAAAATGAGCTCACCATCGCCATGGTTGGCAAATACGTGGACTTGTCCGACAGCTACAAATCGTTGAATGAAGCGCTCAGGCATGCGGGCATGAAAAACTGCGCGCGCGTGAAAATTCAGTACATTGACTCTGAGACCCTGACCCCTCAAAACATCGAGCAGTTGTCCGCGGTGGATGCGATTTTGGTGCCAGGGGGCTTTGGCAAGCGCGGTATTGAAGGCAAAATCGCCGCGGCCCAATACGCCCGTGTGCACCGAATTCCCTACTTGGGCATTTGCCTAGGCATGCAAGTCGCCACCATTGAGTTTGCCCGCCACGTGGCCCACCTGGAAGGGGCCAACAGCACCGAATTCGACCCCGACAGCCCCCACCCCGTGATTGCCCTCATCAACGAGTGGAAAGATGAGGACGGCAGCATCAAAAAACGCGACGCCAACTCCGACATGGGCGGCACCATGCGCTTGGGCGCGCAGTCCTCCGACGTGGGCGCCAACACCTTGGCGCATGAGATTTATGGCGACACCGTGAGCGAGC
Organism: uncultured Burkholderiales bacterium; assembly: GCA_903887655.1. Lineage (GTDB taxonomy): Bacteria > Pseudomonadota > Gammaproteobacteria > Burkholderiales > Burkholderiaceae_C > Limnohabitans. Next base: position 2,671 of record CAISQQ010000347.1, on the reverse strand, counting down.
GCCACCGCCACCGCTACGAGGCCAACGTGAACTACCTCGATGCCCTGCAAAAAGCCGGCTTGGTGATTTCGGCCATCACCCAAAGTGAGCGCCTGACAGAAATCATTGAATTGCCCCAAAGTGTGCACCCTTGGTTCATGGGGGTGCAGTTTCACCCCGAGTTCAAGTCCACCCCTTGGGATGGTCACCCGCTCTTTAATCACTTCATTGCAAGTGCATTGGCGCAAAAAGAGGGCCAAACCCACGCACTGAGCGCGAGCACTTGAGCGCTCGATCCTTTGACACAGCCTTTGACACTGCCCCCTTCTTTTCGCCCCCATCCTCACCACCCATGCCCCAACCCTACACGCCCATGACTGTTGAGACACTATGAAACTGTGCGGCTTTGAGGTCGGTTTAGACCAACCCTTTTTCTTAATTGCAGGCCCTTGCGTGGTCGAGTCCGAGCAGCTGCAAATGGACACCGCGGGCACGCTTCAAGCCCTGTGCCAGGAGTTGGGGGTCTCCTTTATTTTTAAGTCGAGCTACGACAAAGCCAACCGCACCTCTGAGAGCGGCTTTCGAGGCCCCGGCATGGAGCGAGGTTTGGAGATTTTGGCCAAGATCAAGCGCGATCTCCAGCTGCCCATCTTGACCGATGTACACCGCCAAGAGGACATTGCCCACGTCGCCCAAGTGGTCGACGTGCTGCAAACCCCGGCCTTTTTATGCCGCCAAACCGATTTCATCCACGCGGTGGCCTGCTCGGGCAAGCCTGTCAACATCAAAAAGGGACAATTTCTCTCGCCCCACGAGATGAAAAATGTGATCGACAAAGCGCGCGCTGCTGCCCAGCGCGCGGGGCTCAACACCGATGCCTTCATGGCCTGCGAGCGAGGTGCTAGTTTTGGCTACAACAACTTGGTGAGCGACATGCGCGCCTTGGCCATCATGCGAGAGTGCCAAGTACCCATCGTTTTTGATGCCACTCACTCCGTGCAGCTGCCCGGCGGCCAGGGACAAAGTTCTGGCGGCATGCGCGAGATGGTGCCCGTGCTCGCGCGCGCGGCCGTGGCCGTGGGGGTGAGTGGCCTGTTCATGGAGACCCACCCGGACCCGAACAACGCCATGAGCGACGGCCCCAACGCGGTCCCCCTCAAACACATGAGAGCCCTCTTGGAGAGCTTGATCGATTTGGACCGGGTCACCAAAAGCCGACCTTTCGTTGAAAACCATTTTGAAGCCTGAGTTGACGCTCGAGGCTGTGCACTCACGTGATGTTTCATTTTTCTCAGTTCACGTTTGCAGTTGTACCTTCCTGTTTATCCTTGCCTTTTCATTTTTTTATTAACTTCGTGAAAGTTTGTCATTCATGAGCGCTATTGTTGATATCGTTGGTCGCGAAATTTTAGACAGCCGTGGCAACCCCACCGTAGAGTGTGATGTCTTATTGGAGAGTGGCACCATGGGCCGTGCGGCAGTGCCCTCGGGCGCCTCCACCGGAACGCGCGAGGCCATTGAGCTCAGGGACGGTGACCCCAGCCGTTATTTGGGCAAAGGCGTGCTCAAAGCCGTGGAGCACATCAACACCGAGATTTGCGAAGCCGTATTGGGTCTGGACGCGAGCGAGCAAGCATTTTTGGACAAGACCTTGATCGATCTCGACGCGACCGACAACAAATCCAAGCTCGGTGCCAACGCCATGCTGGCCGTGTCGATGGCGGTGGCCAAAGCGGCGGCTGAAGAAGCCGGCTTGCCCCTTTACCGCTATTTTGGTGGCATGGGCAAGATGCAAATGCCCGTGCCCATGATGAATGTGATCAATGGTGGCGCCCACGCCAACAACAATTTGGATTTGCAAGAATTCATGATCATCCCGGTTGGAGCGACCAGTTTTAGAGAAGCCCTTCGCTACGGTGCGGAGGTTTTTCATGCGCTCAAAGCCTTGCTCAACAAGCAAGGCATCAGCACGGCCGTGGGCGACGAAGGCGGCTTTGCCCCGAGCGTTAAAAACCACGAGGCGGCCATTCAAATGGTGCTCGACGCCATCGATGCGGCGGGCTTCACAGCGGGCTCTCAAATTGTGCTGGGCCTCGATTGTGCGGCCAGCGAGTTCTACAAGAATGGACGCTATGAGCTCTCGGGCGAAGGCTTGAGCCTGGAAGCGCCCGCTTGGAGCGACATGCTCGCGTCTTGGTGCGACAAGTACCCCATCATCAGCATCGAAGACGGCATGGCCGAAGGTGACTGGAGCGGCTGGAAGACCTTGTCGGATCGGCTCAAATCCAAGGTGCAGTTGGTGGGCGACGATTTGTTTGTCACCAACACCAAAATTCTCAAACAAGGTATCGACCAAGGCATTGCCAACTCGATTTTGATCAAAATTAATCAAATCGGCACCTTGAGCGAGACCTTTGAAGCGATTGAAATGGCCAAGCGTGCGGGCTACACCAACGTCATCTCGCACCGCTCCGGCGAGACCGAGGACACCACCATTGCCGACATCGCGGTGGGCAGCAATGCCGGTCAAATCAAAACCGGCTCCTTGAGCCGCAGCGACCGCATGGCCAAATACAACCAACTCCTGCGCATCGAAGAGGACTTGGGCGACGTGGCCTCCTACCCAGGCCGCTTGGCGTTTTACAACTTGCGCGAAGTCTAAAGCGCGTTTAAGATGCGCATGGCGTCACGT
>CAISQQ010000346.1 GCA_903887655.1 uncultured Burkholderiales bacterium | reverse complement strand
TTTTGGTACATGTTTGAGCCGTTGTTGATGTCCAAAGCGGTGTTCGATGCGCTGCCCGCTGCACAGCAAAAAGCCATTGTGGAGGTGGGTCTGGAGCTGGAGAGTTTTGCCACCAAAAACGCCAAAGAAGACGACATCGAAGTGGCCAATATCTACAAAAAATCCGGCGCCAAAGTCTTTGACATGGACGATGCTTGTATTGAGCGTTGGCGCGCTGTGGCGCAGCGTTCGGCCTGGCTTGACTTCTCCAACCGCAATGCAGAATGCGACCGATTCCTAAAAATGGCGCAAGCTGTCTCTTAAAGCACGTCCGATATGCAAGACCCGACCTTGAACGATCCTCTGAGCCGAGAAGGCGCGCCTTTTTTACTTCAAGTGCTCCATTGGCTCAACCAAGTCACGGCTTTTTTTGGGGCCGTGGCCATAGGTGTGGCCGCTTGTGTGCTCAGTTGGGAGGCCACGGCACGCTATCTGTTCAAAATTCCCAGTGATTGGCAAGATGAGGTCACCATTTTCTTGTTGGTGGGAGCGACCTTTTTGGCCTGTGCTTGGGTGCAGCAACAACGCGGGCACGTCGCCATCCAAGCGCTGTCGGCGGTCTTGAGTCCTCGTGCTGACCGCTTCAGGCGCTGGCTGAGCGATGTGATGTCGCTGCTTTTTTGCTGTTTTTTCTCTTGGAAGTCATGGACTTTGTTGCTCGAGGCCATTGAGGACCACCAAATTTCGGGCTCGGCTTTTGGCGCGCCATTGTGGATTCCCTACGGCAGCATGGCCGTGGGCATGAGCCTTTTGGTGTTGGTTTTGTTCATCCAAGTGGTGAGTGCCCAGGCACTCAAGCCCACTTAATTGTCTGTTCCATGTCTACACTTCAAATCGGATTACTCTTTGGTGCGTCAACGTGTTTGGTGCTTTTTTCGGGCATGCCCATTGCATTTGCGCTGGGCTCGGTGGCCACGGTCTTCATGTATTTTTTCATGCCCCATGCATCCTTGGACACGGTGGCGCAAAATGTTTACGAAGAGATGGCCAGCATCACGCTGCTCACCATTCCCTTGTTCATCTTGAAGGGGGCCGCCATTGGTAAATCGAAGGCGGGGCGAGACCTGTATTCGGCCATGCACATTTGGTTGAGCAAAGTCCCGGGTGGGCTGGGTATTGCGGTGACCTTGGCCTGTGGCCTTTTTGCCGCGATGGCTGGATCGAGCGCAGCGACGTGCTCGGCCATTGGCAGCTCAGCAATTCCGGAGATGAGGCAGCGTGGCTATTCGTCTCGTTTGGCCGCGGGGTTGGTGGCAGCGGGTGGCACGCTTGGCATTTTGCTGCCCCCATCGGTCACTTTGATTTTGTATGCCGTGGCGGCGGAGCAGTCTCTTGGGAGACTTTTCTTGGCGGGCATTGGTCCAGGTATTTTGCTGGTGGTGTTGTTTGCGCTTTACGGCGTCTTTCGTTTCCAGTGGGAGCAAAAGCGCGCGCAAGCCGTGGTCGATGCGGGGGGCGAGTCCTCTCGAATTTTGCAAGTGGACCATTACACCTTGGCGCAAAAATTTGCCGCCATTCCGAGGGTGCTTCCCTTTTTGGTGTTGCTCCTGGGCGTCATGTTTGCGCTTTATGGAGGCTTTGCCACACCCTCCGAGACGGCCGGTCTTGGCGCCGTGTTGGCCTTGTTGCTCATTGCGGTGGTTTATGGGGCGTGGAGGTTATCGGACTTGAAGCCGATTTTTTTGAGTTCTTTGTCCGAGGCGACGATGCTCATGATGATCATCGGCATGTCCTTGCTCTACTCCTATGTCATGAGCTATTTGCACATCAGTCAAAGCACGGCAGAGTGGATTGTGGGCTTGCACCTGGGCAAGTGGACTTTGTTCTTGGCTGTCGCTCTCATGGTGGTGGCGCTTGGATTTTTCTTGCCCCCGGTGAGCATTATTTTGATGACTGCACCGATTATTTTGCCCCCGCTTCGCGCTCAAGGGTTTGATTTGATCTGGTTTGGCGTTGTGATGTCGGTGATCATGGAGATGGGGCTGATTCATCCACCCGTGGGGTTGAATATTTTTGTGATCAATAAAATTGCGCCCGACATCGAATTGATCGATGTGGTTTGGGGCACCATCCCATTTGTCTTTTTGATCATGTTGGCGGTGCTCTTGTTGTGTGTGTTCCCGCAAATTGTGGATGCGCTGCCGCTGTACTTCTATGGCCCCCAGACTGTGCGCTAAGTCCTGAGCCTGAGGTATGAGGCCTGATGCCTGATGCCTGATGCCAAAGTGTGAGCGTCTGCACTTTGGTGCAGCCTCCACCCCAAGTCTCGGCACGCATGCGTTCGGCTGACCGGCTCGGGCCAATCTGGCGGCTCAACTGCCGCTCAGCCCCAAGCTCAGCAGCGGAGTCTCTGCACGGCGTTCAGGGCAGTGGGCTCAGTTCGATCCAAATTTCATTTCTGCGCCAAAACGGCAAGGTCCAAGGCGGGTCGTAGCGCGCGAGTTGGGGCTCACCCGTGGCTTTGAAGCCTTTGCTTTGGATCCAGGCCGAGAGCGCATCGATTTCTTTTTGAATTCTGGACTCGGTGTTGAGTCCAGAGTAGGTGAGCACTGCATAAGTTTTGGCGGGGATCGGGGTGATGGTCACTTGAGGGTTGTTGGGCCTGGGTAAGGTGTCTTGGGTGTACACCTTGGGCATGACGAATTCAACGCTCCAGTTTTCTGTGCTTTTGTACGCCGCTACACTGGCTGGGCTACCCTGTGGTTTCACAATGACGGGGGCGGTCATGGCGATTTTCTCGGCGTTGGCGCTTGGTGACTCTGCGCTCGCTCGGGTGGATGTGTTGTTGCGAAAAATAAAGTCGGCAATGCGACGAAAGCCCTGGTTGGAGGCTTGGTCCATGTCGCCGCTCAAAAGCGTGACGGCGCTCAAGCGCGGCTCATAGAGTCGAACCTCCATGGAGCCGTCTTGAACCAGGGTCTTGTAGGTCGGCTCTTCAATCGCCATGGCGCTTCCCAAGCCCGAGATGGAGAGCGCCAGCACAAGGCCCAGCGTTTGAACGAAAGGTTTGAACATGGTGTATCTCCTGCAGCATGGGGGTCACTTTAACCCAAGCCCAGTGCTAGGGCCAGATGGTAGGTCGAGAAACTGGCTGCATAGGCCAGCACAAAGAGGTAGGTGAGCATGATCAAGGGCATGCGCCAGCCATTGGTCTCGCGCCTGACCGTGGCGATGGTGGACAGGCATTGAGGTGCGAACACAAACCACACCATCAACGACAAAGCACTGGCCAAGCTCCAAGACTGTGCGATGAGAGGCCCCAGGTTGCTGGCTGTGTCACCCCCTTGCGAGGACAAGGCGTAAACGGTGCCCAAGGCGCTCACCACCACTTCGCGAGCCGCCATGCCAGGAATCAAGGCGATGCTGATTTGCCAGTTAAAACCGATGGGCTCAAAAATGGGGGCCAAGGCGTGGCCCAACATCCCCGCAAAGCTCGCCTCAATGGGCCGGCCCACAAAGTCAGCATCGGGGCTGGGAAAGCTCGCCAAGAACCACAACGCGAGGGTCAAGAGCAAAATCACGCCACCGACACGGTTGATGAAAATCTTGGCCCTTTGCCACAGCCCCATCGCCACATTTTGAGCCGTGGGCCAATGGTAAGAGGGCAACTCCATCATCAAGGGCCTGGTGAGGGTGCCCTCATGGGTGAATCGTTTGAGCACCCAAGCAACAGCCATGGCACCCGCGATACCCATCAAGTAAAGCGCAAACAGCACCAAGCCGCGAAGTGACAGGCCGCCAGCAACCACGGTGTTGGGGATGAAGGCGGCTATGAGCAAGGTGTAGACCGGCAGGCGTGCCGAGCACGTCATCAAGGGCGCAATCATGATGGTGACCCAGCGGTCGCGTGGGTTGGAGATGGTGCGCGCGGCCATGATGCCAGGAATGGCACAAGCAAAGCTCGAGAGCAAGGGGATGAAGGAGCGCCCCGACAGGCCCACGCTGCCCATCAATTTGTCGAGTAAATAGGCAGCCCTGGGCAAATAGCCCGACTCTTCGAGAACCAAGATGAAGAAAAACAAAATGAGAATTTGTGGCAAAAAGACCAGTACCGCGCCCGCGCCTGCGATCAAGCCATCGACCAGCAGGCTTTTGACCAGGGGGTTGTCGATCAGGCTGGCCACATAGCCGCCCAAGGCCAGGGCGGAGTTTTTAATGAGGTCCATGGGCGCGATGGCCAAATCAAACACGGCTTGAAACACCACAAAAAGCACCCCGCCCAATAGCAAAGGCCCCCAGACTGGGTGCAGTACCCAACGATCAATGTGCTCACTCAAGGTGTCGGGTTGGATCTGATCGATCCCCAAGTCGTGCAAGATGCTTTGGATGCGCTGGGCGTCATGGGTGTCTGGGCTGTCCGAGGCGGGGGCGGGGGCGGGCGTCAAGGCCGCTTCGGGTAGGCCCAAGGGGTCTGCAAATGCCTGCATCAAATGCGCTTTGAGTGCAGCCACGCCTGGCGCGTGTATGCCCACCGTGGGGATCACGGGCATTCTCAGCGCCCTCGAGAGGGCTTCGGGGTCGATGTCGAGTCCTCTTTTTTTCGCCAAGTCCGACATGTTCAGGGCCAAAACGCAAGGCACCCCCAAGCGTTGTACCGCCAAGGCCAACTTCAAGGTCCGCCTGAGGTTGGTGGCGTCCACCACGCAAACCGCCAAGTCGGGACGTTTCTCCCCAGCGGCCAAGCCCTTCAAGACATCGTGGGTGACGCGCTCGTCCAAAGAGCGCGGGTATAGGCTGTAGGCGCCCGGTAAATCCAAGACCCTCAAGCTTTGGCCGGTTTCGCCCCAGACCATCTTGCCCTCTTTTCTCTCCACCGTCACCCCGGCATAGTTGGCCACCTTTTGGTGGCTACCGGTCAAGGCGTTGAAGATGGCGGTTTTACCGCAATTGGGGTTGCCGATGAGGGCCACCAACGGCGAGCGGTCCACAAAATGCAAGGTTGCTGTTTGCACCTCAGGGCTCCGAGGAGACTTCAATCAACTGGGCTTCGGCTTGCCGCAGGGCAAAGGTCGACTGACCCACCCGCACCACCATGGGGTCGCCCCCGATCATGGCTTTGCTCAAGATCTGGACTTGCTCGCCAGGCACAAAGCCGATGTCCTCGAGCTGTCTGGCCAGACCGCTTTGGGACTCGAGCGCGCGCACCGTCTTGACCCAAGCCTTTGCATGCTTGGGTAGACGATCGAGCGATATAAAAGAATTCATGACCTGATTTTACATTAAATGAGAATTATTCGCATTCAGGTTCGTGCTGACACAGCCGAAGACGCGGGCTTGTCTTTTGCGAGCTGATGGGAAAAGCCAGCAAAGGGGATGGAGCAATCAGCTCACCCGAACCCATGCACCTTGGGGCGCTTTGGCTTGCACGTGGCCAATGACCGAGGCTTGAGAAAAGCCTGAGGCTTGGAAAAGGCTCAAAACCTCTGGCGCACTCTCAGCCGAGCAGCTCACCAACAAGCCCCCACTGGTTTGGGGGTCACTCAAGAGATCTTGAGCCCAGGCGGGCAGTGTGTTGGCGAGTTCGACTTGGTGGCCGTAACTCGCCCAATTGCGAGCCGATGCACCTGTGACATGTCCTGCCTCAATCAAGGCTTGGACCTCGGGCAAGAGGGCGATCTCTGCCCAGTTCAGCGCCAATTGGACCGCTGAGCCTTTGGCCATTTCAAGGGCGTGGCCCAGTAAGCCAAAACCGGTGACATCGGTCAAGGCTCGCACACCGGGCATCTTTGCCAGCGCCGAGCCGGGGCGGTTGAGCTGGGTGGTGGCCGCAATCAGTCGGTCATAAGCGGGCGCGCTCAATTGGTTTTTCTTCAAGGCCGCCGACATCACACCCACCCCCAAGGCTTTGCCCAAAATCAAACAGTCGCCCACCTGGGCTTGTGAATTTTTCTTCAAATACTGGGGGTCCACCAGTCCCAAGGCCACCAAGCCATAAATGGGCTCGACGCAATCGATGGTGTGCCCCCCGGCGAGGACCACGCCTGCGTCTTGGCACACCGACTGTCCACCGCGAAGGATATCGGCAATCGTTTGGGCGTCCAAGGTGTTCACCGGCATGGCCACGATGGCCAGCGCCAAAATCGGTTGTCCCCCCATGGCATAGACGTCACTCAGGGCATTGGTGGCCGCGATGCGACCAAATTCAAACGGGTCGTCCACGATGGGCATGAAAAAGTCGGTGGTCGCCACCAGCGCTTGGTGTTCGTTGAGTTGGTAGACAGCGGCGTCGTCTGAAGTCTCCAGACCCACCAAGAGCTCCTTGGGGATGGGCAGGCTCGCAGTTGAGCTTTGTGTGCGGCGCAAAATGTCTTGCAGCACAGCGGGCGCAATCTTGCAGCCGCAGCCCCCGCCATGCGACAAGGTCGTCAAGCGTGGGGTTGGGTTGGGCAGCACCGCTTGGGGCTTGGGTGTTGGGAGGTCTTGCATGGATCTATTTTAAAGGACACACTGGGCTTGGCGGTTTGGGGACGGGGGGAAGCGTTCAATCCAAAGCACAAAGATCATTTTTCTTGATTCAGCTCAATGGGCCGCGCCGTTGCCCGAATGCCCGAATGCCCGAATGCGCGGCAGCCCATGCGTCCTCAAACACGCCAACCCGCTGACTGGGAAACCCTCGGCTGTGTTTTGACAGTCCGCGACTCAGGCGCTGCCGAGGATAAAATGGCTTCCGTTGTCCCCGACGGCTTGGACTCCTGGTGTTGTCCATGGGTTTGGTGCTTGGGGTCCTGTTCTTCATCTCGAACGCAAAGGCTCCCCCATGTTTTTACCGTTTTGCCCAACCGCACTGCACGCACGGGCGACGCACTGGGAGAGGGTGGCGTGAGCACCAAAGCCAGTGAGCGTGGTGCAAAACCCGCTCGCATGCAACTCCAAGATCTTTTGTACTCCCAAGGCTTTGGGACTCGGCGCATTTGTCAAGGCTTGATCGAGCAAGGCCACACCCAGTTGGGTTTACTGGGGCAGGCCAGCGTTTGTGACGATCCCTGGCAAGAGGTGGAGGTGGAGCGCGATTGGCCCTTTGTGGTGCAAGGGGATCAATGGTTTTATTGGCCCAAGGCTTACTTGGTGATGAACAAGCCCGCGTCCACCGAATGCTCACAAAAGCCTTCGCATTGGCCCAGTGTTTACTCCTTGCTACCGGCCCCTTTGCGGCTTCGCCCGCAAAAATCGGCGGTCCAAGGCGTTCAAGCCGTGGGTCGCTTGGACCAAGACACTACGGGCATGCTGCTCATGACCGACGACGGTGCATTGATCCATCAACTCGCGTCTCCCAAGCACCATGTGCCCAAAGTGTATGACATCACCACCGAGGATCCCATTGCACCCCAAGCCCTGGCGCAATTGTTGGAAGGTGTGGTGCTGAGCGACAGTGCGATTCCTGTTCGGGCACAAGCCATCGAACAAATCAGCGAGCGCTTCATTCGGATGACCCTCACTCAGGGCAAATACCACCAAGTCAAGCGCATGCTCGCCAGCGTGGGCCACTTGGTGGTGGGCTTACACCGATCTCAAATGGGGGGCTTTTGCCTCCCCCCCGAACTCGCGCCGGGTCACTGGCGCGCTTTGAGCATGCCAGAGTTGGCGTTGATTCAACGCGGCTCTCAAGTCCCGGGAGCTTAGCCGTTCACGCGGCCCTGTGCCAGCGCGTTGATCTCGCGCCAAGCAGTCGCCAAAACACCCAGCAAGGCGGGTGTTGAATTCCCCTTGAAAAGCGGGCAACTATGGCCAAGTGCGAAGGGTTTCGTTGAAATTTCCATTAAACTGAGGTCATGGCTTTGGAAGTAATGCATATGAACCGATTTGTATCGAGCGCAAGTGGCTTTGCCCTCACCCTGTGTTTGGGTGTGATGTGCATGAGCGCTCACGCCGCGAGCCCAGTGTTTGTGCTGAACTCACTCGACTCCACCGTGAGTGTGATTGATCCGAGCGATTGGCATGTCACCAAAACCATCGACACGGGCAAGGAGCCGCACCATTTGTACCTCACCCCTGATGAGCGCTCCATGATTGTGGCCAATGCGGGTGGTGACTCTCTCACCTTCATTGACCCCAGAACGGCCGAAGTTCAACGCGTTGTCAAAGGCACATTGGATCCCTATCAATTGCGCTTCTCTCCAGACATGAAATGGTTCGTCACCTTGGCCAATCGGTTGAACCATGTGGACATTTACCGCTGGGACGGCCAAGCTTTGACCTTGGTCAAGCGCGTTCCCACGGGCAAAACGCCCAGTCACTTGTGGATCGACTCCAAGAGCGCCTCGGTCTACGCCACGATGCAAGACTCGGATGAATTGGTGGCGATCGATTTGGCCTCCCAAACCCTCAAATGGCGAGTCAAAACCGGCTCAACACCTGCCGATGTGTTTGGCACTTCGGATGACAAATCCTTGTTGGTGGCCATGACGGGAGGCCAGGAGGTTCAAGTTTTTGATATCACCCAGTCGCCCGCTCGTTTGGTCAAAACCATTCCCACGGGCCAAGGCGCACACTCGTTTCGGGCTTTGGGGGACGGTCAACATGTCTTGGTGAGCAACCGTGCGGCCAACACAGTGAGTGTGATTGATCTGACCAGCTTGAGCGTGGAGCGCAGCTTTGCCGCTCCTGGAGGCCCCGATGATATGGAAATATCTACGGACCGCAAAACCGTCTACGTGTCCTCGCGTTGGATTAAAAAACTCAGCATCATCGACCTGGCTTCTGGCAAACTGCTCAAGCAAATCAATGTGGGCAAGTCTCCCCACGGGGTTTGGACACTAGAGCATGCCCCTCGGCAATGAAAGCTGGCCACTGGTTCAACACGGCTTTGATGCGCAACTGCATGAACCTGGCCCGACTCTGTAGCGTTTTGCACCAACGCGCAAGCCCTCTGTCGGCCTGGGTCTTGGCCCTCACCTTCAAAGCCATGGGTGTGGCCATGGCGGCACAGACCCCTTGGGTTGACCCAGGTGCTGCACAGCCTTGCAACAAGCCGCTTTACCTCACCTTTGACACCGGTCACATGGGGGTGGCTCCCTTGATCGCGCAAGTGCTGGAACAGCACCAGGTGAGGGTGACTTTTTTTGTGGCCGATGAGCCCGCGCAAACCGGGGGCTCGAGCTTGGGCCCAGCTTGGGCGAGTTGGTGGAGAGCACGTGCACAAGCGGGCCATCAATTTGCTTCTCACACCCTGGATCACGTCTATTGGCAGGCGGATTTGCCCCAAAGTGGTGGTTTTCGTGTGAAGCCCTCTGCAGGGGCCCATGCGGGAGAAGTCTTGCGCTACAGTGCCCAGACCTACTGCCAGGCGGTGGAGGCGGCAGCTAACCGCATTGAAGAGCTGACCCAACAACCCGCCTTGTCTTTGTTCAGGGCGCCAGGGGGTAAAACCTCACCGCAATTGCTCGCGAGTGCACGCGAGTGTGGCTTTGATCATGTGGGTTGGAGCGATGCGGGATTTTTGGGCGATGAGTTGCCAAGCCAAGCTTACCCCAACGCCCAGCTGCTCAAAAAAGCCCTCGCGCAGATCAAGTCTGGCGACATCTTGATGGCCCATTTGGGCATTTGGTCGCGCAAAGATCCTTGGGCGCCAGCGGTGCTCGAGCCTTTACTTGAGGGTTTGCATGAGCGAGGTTTTTGTTTCAGAACCTTGGATCAGCAGCCGCAATACCACGCCTGGATTGCCCAACATCGCAGGACCTTGGGGCAGCCCAAGCCTGCCGAGTCCCGTTCAACAGGAGGCTAGGCATGGTGGAGTGGCACAACCTCTTGAGCGAAGGCGCTGATCTCCTGCTGGAGTGGGTGGCTCAGCCGCTTTTGCTCAATCTCGGTCTGGGTGGCTGGGTTGAAGATGCTTATGAGGCGTGTGAGTGGATCTTGTGGGGACTCATTGAGCTCACCGTGATGATGGCTTTCATGTGGCCCTTGCAAAAGTTCTGGCCCGCTGAGCGTGTCAGTGCCCTTCATGGGGCCCAGAGGCGAAGCGCCATTCGTGTGGATGTGATCTACACCTTGATCCATCGCCTGGGTCTTTTTCGTTTGGTCTTTTTCATGGTCTTCAATGCGCCCATTGATGCGGTCATGGGGTCTTTGCGACAAGCCGGTTGGCCCACTTACCACTTGGAGCAGTGGTTGCCTGGCTTGGCTGATCAAGCGGTGCTGTCCTTCTTGGTGTATTTGGTGGTGCTCGATTTTGTCAATTACTGGATCCACCGCGCTCAGCATCAATGGACTTGGTGGTGGGCCTTGCACTCCGTGCACCACTCTCAACGGGTGATGACGTTTTGGAGCGACAGCCGCAATCACTTGCTCGACGATGTGGTGGTGGCGTTCGTGGGCGTGATCCTCGCCCAAATGATCGGTGTTCCTCCTTCCCAGTTCGTCCTTCTTGTGGTCTTGACCCAACTCGCCCAAAGTTTGCAGCACACCAATGTCCGTTGGAGCTGGGGGCCGCTCGATTGGCTGTGGGTGAGTCCGCGTTTTCACCGCTATCACCACAGCATGGGTGCTGGGCATGAGTTTTCACCCGGTGTTTTGGGTGGGCACAATTTTGGTGTCTTGTTGCCTTGGTGGGATGTGTTGTTTGGCACCGCCAATTTTGACAATCGCTACGACCCCACCGGTATCCGCCAGCTGGTGGGGGCCCAAGAGGTTTATGGCGACGGTTTTTGGCAGCAGCAGCGCTTGGGGCTCAAGCGGATGTGGCGCTCTGTGCGTTCATCGCCGCGCTAGCTTCTGGGTGGCTTTGTGTTATCTGTGAAGCCCTCCGCTTCAAAGCGATTGAAGTGGCGTGTGTGGCAGTCTGACAAAAGCCACGGGAATGGGCATGGTGGGAAACGGTCTGAAGAAAAATAAGGGTGGAAATTTTTTGTTGAATGTTGCATTGTTTGATCGCCTCAGGCGCTGGCGTGAGTCCTCGCCAGATCTCCAAGAGCTCTTCACCCACAAGGGTTTTGTTCGGTATTGGTGGTCCAAAACCGCTGCCGGCACCGCCTCGCAAATGCTCATGGTGGCCTTGGCGTGGCAGATGTACGACCTCACCGGCAGCGCCTGGGACTTGGGTCTGGTGGGCTTGTATCAGTTCTGTCCAGCTCTGGTGTTGACGCTTTGGGCGGGCCATGTGGCGGACCGTTTGCCGCGTGAAAAAATTGTGATGGTGTGTTGGGCGATTCAATCCCTGGTGGTTTTTGTCATCCTGTTGGCCATCTGGCAAGATGCCTTGAGTCGGTCCTTTTTATTGGGCGTGTCATTGGTGCTGGGTGTGGTGAGGTCATTTCAAAACCCAGCCCAACAAGCGCTGTTGCCCAGTCTTATAGAAGCCCATTTGTTGCCTCGCGGCATGGCCTTGAGTTCGATGGCTTATCAAGCAAGCGTGGTGGCAGGACCTGCCTTGGGCGGTTTACTCTACGCAGTGCATGCCAATGCGGTTTATGGTTTGTGCTTGCTGCTTTATGCGCTATCGAGTGTTTGGTTTCTGGGCTTGACCACCCAACCCGTTCATCGCGAGCAAGAAGTGGCGAGCCTCGAATCGGTCTTGGCTGGGGTGGTCTATGTTTGGCGCGAGAAAATCATTTTGGGGTCGGTCTCCTTGGATTTGTTCGCTGTGTTGCTCGGCGGCGCCACCGCGCTTTTACCCATTTACGCCAAAGATATTTTTCACACAGGACCTTGGGGTCTGGGTTTACTCCGAGCCGCTCCCGCGTTTGGTGCCATTGCGGTGTCGCTGTTTTTAACGCGGTGGCCGCTCACCAGGCACGTGGGCCGCGTGCTGCTCGCTTCGGTGGGCGTCTTTGGTGTGAGCATCATGGTCTTTGCTGTCTCCGAGGTGTTTGTGCTCTCCTTTCTGGCCCTCATGGTCAGTGGGGCTGCAGACATGGTGAGTGTGGTGATTCGCCAAACCTTGGTTCAAATTGACACCCCGCCCGACATGCGCGGACGCGTGAGCGCCGTCAACATGGTCTTTATCGGGGCGAGCAATCAACTGGGGGAATTCGAGTCTGGGGCCACGGCAGCTTGGTTTGGCCCGATTGCAGCGACCTTCATCGGCGGACTGGGCACCTTGCTGGTGGCGGTGTCATGGGGGTATTTGTTCAAGTCGCTTCTCCAGCGCGACCGCTTGAGCGATCAAGCTCAAACACCGAGCTAAGAAGACCAAATTCTTGGTGGGGTGTGCGACAGACCCCAAAGATCACGTCGCAGTAGGCCCCAAGCCGCTTTTAACAGCTGCATGCTCGGTTCGACCAAATCGCTGAGCACTCTGAGGACCACCACTTGAGGATGGACGGCCGTGACGGCTGCGACCAAATGGGTGGATCCCTCGGGCTTCATTTGCGCAATCAGTCCGCGAATGCCTTCCAAGGCTCGAACTTTGCAATGGGTGGGCCAAGCATGACCTTGGGCAAAGATCAGTGATGAAATGCATCGGTGTCCCCCAAGGCCCACAGGGCTGTTGAGAAGTCGGTGGTCCAAGGCGTCTAGCCTCGCCTTGTCGAGCCAAACACCCTCAATTTCTAAGTGCTGTTGAAAGATGCCTTGTGTAAACGGCTGTTGTGCTTGCGGCAAGCCCAGTTGGGTGACATCCCAGGCGATCAAACTCGCATGCTCTTCGAGCCGAAAGACCGCTTGATTCACGCCATAGGAGCCGTTGTAAGCCAAGGCCTCCATGGGCAACCATTCAAGTTTGGCGTGGTCACTCACATGGGCCCGTACCTTTTGGTGAGCCTCTAAGGCCTTGGCGCCATAAAAGCGCGTGGCGCCAGGCGTGGTGATGATGGCGTGGCTGCGCTCTTGCAAGTGCACTTGGATGTTCAAGTGATCCCCCCCCACCAGGCCGCTGGGAGGGTGTACCAGCACATTGTGGCAAATTGGGTCGCCTTCGGGATACAAGCTCTTGAGAACCCGAAGCGGCCCGCTATGCTGATGCCTGAGGACGGTGCGCTGCTGCTCAACGCTGTAGCGAAGCGAAAGGCTCGCTTGCCACAGGGCGTCTTGCCCCGCAGCGAGCTGGCCTGTCGTGTCAGGAGGCTGGATGAGCGCCACCATGGTCTGTCGATGGCTCAGGAGGGGCACTCTCAGCTTTATTGGCTTGACTGGGCGAGACTTTGCTGCCCATTTGCTGCCAAAGCGCCAACTCACTTTGAGTGAGCCGGTCATTGTCTTTGGCAAACGTCTCAAAGCGAGCGTGGTCGCTCAAAATGGAGAGCTGTCGAATCTCCGAGACCAGCACTTTGAAATGCTCGACCGCATGGGCTGGGTCCTGGGCAATTTGACTCAAGGGCAATTTGGCGCCGTGATCGATGGCATCTCGCTCTTCTATGGCCCGGTCCAAGAGTTTGTCCACCTCATGTTCGGTCAAGTGCAGTCGCTCGGCCTCGGCGCGAATCATCTCGCCCTTCTCTTCGGTGATGTCGCCCTCAGACAGCACTTTGAGCAAACTGTCTTTGAGCTCTTCACGCTCAATGATCAACTGATCACTGAAAGCCGAAGACAACAAGGCCGCAGGAATGGCAAAAATACCGATACCAATCAAGGCCAAAATGATGGTCAAAAATCGCCCGACCGGTGTGACTGGGGTGATGTCACCATAGCCCACCGAAGCCAGCGTGATCACCGCCCAATAAATCGCTTGTGGAATGTTTTCAAACTTGTCGGGTTGTGCCTCATGCTCAAAGAGGTAGCCCAAACTGGCGGTCAAAACCACCAGCAGCATCATCACAAAGCCGGCAGCGGCCATCACGGGCCATTCGCGCACAATGACCTTGGCCAAGGTGGCCGTGGCGCCTGTGTAACGGGTGAGTTTTAAGAGTCGCAGCAAACGGAAGACCCGCAAGAACCGCAAGTCAAAGAGGTGGTGTAAAAACACCTCTAAGAAAAAGGGCAGCACTGCCAAGAAATCAATGATGGATCCTGTGGTCTTGGCCTGTTTGAGTCGACCCACCAAAAAGTGTTGAAAGCCCGGCTCTTCCACGCAACAGTAAAGTCGCATGAAGTATTCCAGTGTGAAGATGGTCACAGCCACCGTGTCCAAGATGATGAACTCGGTGTTCAAAATGTAGTGAACGCTTTGCACCGACTCGAACACCACGGCAATGACGGAGATCACCACCCAGACCACGATGAAATTGTCAAACAGACCGTGCAATGCACCGCCGTACTCGGAGTTGTAGACCAAGGCGTGGAGTTTTTGTCGGAAGGTACGACCCTCATTGAGGATCTTAAATTCAGTGATGGCGGGCAGTAAGACTCGAAAGAGCTTGAGCATTCGCAAAAGCCGCAAGAACCGCAACACGCGCAGATCAATGGCCAAAAATGATTGGAAATAAAACGGTGCAACCGCAAAGAAGTCAATCAGCGCAAAGGGGCTCAACAAGTAGCGCAAGCGTGGGTATTTGTTCTTGGCGAATTCCTCATCTTCGGGCGCCAGGTAAAACCGCAGGAAATACTCGATGGTGAAGATCGTGACTGAAAACACGTCAAACGCATGAAACAGCTCTTTATTGGGTTCGAAAACTTGAGGTACATGCTCAAAGAGCATGGCAAACAAGTTTGTCAAAATCAGCAGACCAATCCAGTTGTCCACCTCTTTGTGGTAATTGGTCGTGTAGTGGGGGTTGAGCAACCAGTCATAGAGCAGTTTTCTGACCCCCTGACCCGAAGGAATCACTTCCTCCACGACGCCTTTTTTGCCGTGCAGCAACGCTCGCATGTGATCGATGTTGTCCATGGTCTCAGTTCCTTAGAATTCGATGTCAGCAATGGGGATGGGGTAGGACCCTTTGTCGCAAATGGTCACTCGCAACAGCATTTTTTTATCGATGGCATCGGTGCTGGCCAGCGCATTGGCATAACTCGCAACGGCCGAGCCTGGTGGGGTGGGGTTGATGCTCTCGAGCACAATGAAGCCCGGAATCTCGTGATTGGTGGGGTCGCATTTATCGATGAAGCTCAGGGCTTCACCATTGAAGGGGTTGGTCATTTTGGACCATGGACCCTTCTCGCTGGTGAGATAGCGCAAACAATCTCCCCAAGTGCGGGCCACATTTTGTGCCGAAGCTTCCGAGCCTTTGGTCTCCTGAGCAGCGGTGGTGCTTGCTGAGGCGTTTTTGGGCGATTCAGCCGACGCGCCGGTGGTGGCACTGTCTGCTGAAGCGGCGTCGCTCGCAGGGGCGGGTGCAGTCGCGCTCATCTCGGTGGCGCTGGCCATCGGGCTGATGGCTGGCAGAGCCGGCAATAAGCCTGCAGCACATTCAGTGGGATTGAAATTGTCATTGAAACGATCGGCTGAGGCCTGTGTGAACCAAGCGGCCATGGCCTCGCCGTTTTGTTTGGAGCCTTCCGTTTTCATGCCCTCCAAGTAGGCGAGCCGGCCCACAAAGGCGACGGCAAACACCACGAACACCATGAAGCACAGGAACAAGATGTCAGAAAAGGTCATGGTTTTGACCTTGGGGGGAGTCACAATCTCGTTGGGTTTATCCATAAGGCATCCAAAAAAGTCGAGTTGAATGAGGCGATGATGAACTCAATGGTTTGACCTGAATTGGTGTCGCTCAGCCCAAAGGGAGGTGAGTACATCAAAAAAAGAGCCTTCAAGTCATCAAATCAATACACAAAGGCAGGATCTGATTCTAGTCGAGTTGATCGGTGTCAAAACGACAGCCCATCCAGTTGCTCATCCACCGCAGTGCTGGGGCACAGGCGCCAACGAGCCTTGGGTCAGCGGTTTTGTGAGCCTTGGTGGGCCCAAGCGGTGGTGTGTTTTTCAACGTAATTGAACAGTTCGTACATGAACATGGCCATCGCGCCCACCACCACCAAGCCAGCAAAGGCCAAACCCATGCGCATGGACGACCCGGCAGAAATGAGCAAGTATCCAATCCCCTCGTTGGCGGCCGTCATCTCGGAGACCGTGGTGCCAACAAAAGCCAAGGTGATGGCCACTTTCAGGGATCCGTAAAAGTAGGGCAATGAACGGGGCAGGCCGACCTTGATCAAGACGTCCCAGCGCTTGGCGCCAAGCACCCTCAGTACATCCTCGAGTTCGGGCTCCAGAGTGGCCAAGCCGGTGGCAATGTTGACCATGATGGGAAAAAAGCTGATCAAAAAAGCGGTCAAAATCGCTGGTCCCACCCCAATGCCGAACCAGACCACCAAAATCGGGACAAACGCCGCTTTGGGCAAGGCATTGAACGCGGTCATCAAGGGGTAGACGGCGGTATAGGCCAAGCGCGAGCTGCCAATTAAAAACCCCAACAGAACCCCAACCACAATCGCCAAGCCAAAACCTGCCATAGTGACCCAATAGGTTCTCCACGCGTGGGCGGCAATGATGGCGCTGTACTGCGTGAGCTCTTGGGCGATTTTGAGGGGACTGGGAAATATAAATTCCGACACCGAGAACGCACTGCACACCACTTGCCACAGCAGCAAGGTGAAGATCAGCAAAATCCAAGGTGAGCTGGCTTCGAGCTTTTTAGACCATTTCATAGGGATGACTTTGAGGTTGGGCAGTGCAGAGTAAGAAGAGGCCTTCAAGCCACGGCAGGGGGAGCGCTGTTGGGCTTTGTCGTTGCGCTCGCTTGCGCGCCACGAAGGGCGCCGATGTGACTCCTGAGCTCGTGCACCACGTTGGCGAATTCACTGGTGTAGGTGAGTTCCAAGTCACGCGGCCGAGGCAGGTCAATGTCACGCTTGACAATGAAGCGTCCAGGGCTCTTTGACATCACGTAGACGGTGTCGGCCAAAAATACCGATTCGCGCAGATCATGCGTGACCAGTATCACATTGAAGCGTTGCTCCGTCCACAAGTCGCGCAATATGCACCACAACTCTTCTCGGGTGAAGGCATCCAGTGCGCCAAACGGCTCATCCAAGAGCAGCATTTGCGGCTCATGAATCAGAGCGCGACAAATACTCGCGCGCTGCTGCATACCGCCAGAGAGTTGCCATGGAAATTGCCGCTCATAGCCACCCAAACCCACTCTTTTCAACAGCTCAATGGCGCGGTGCTCATACTCGGCTTTTTTGGCCTTGAATTGGGAGCGATGCGGCTCCACGATTTCCAAGGGCAATAAAACGTTGTCCAGCGTGGTCCGCCAAGGCAGCAAGGAAGGCGCTTGAAACGCCATGCCACTGATTTTGAGGGGTCCGGTGACTTCTTCTCCATTGACTCGAATCTGGCCACGTGTCGGGCGCCTGAGCCCGGTGGTGAGTTTCATGAAGGTGGATTTACCGCAACCGGAGGGTCCCACAATGGCAATGAATTCGCCGCTTTGAATCTCTAAATTAATGTCTTCAACCGCAAACTGTTGCTGGGCCAACAACTCATCGTTATAAGCCAACCAAACGTTGTTGAATTCAACAAAGGGTTTAGAGGACGACATTATTTCTTGGGCAATACGTTGAGCTCTTTCGCGCTGGGCAAGAAGGAGGCATTCCAAAGAAGATCGGCATTGACGCGGGTCTTGGTGTTGAAGGCGTCTGAGACCTGGCTGGCCATCAACGACAAGCGTGGGCCATTGACTTGACCAAAGCCTTCGCTGCGGGCATCGGGACTATTGATGACGGTGTCCAAGCACAGCTTTAAGCGACGAATTTCCAAATCCACATCAATGATACCGTCACGTGCTTTGACGCTTTGGATGGCCTCTGCAGGGTTGGCCAAGACGTCTTTCATGCCGCGGCTGAAGGCGCGCAAAAAGGCACGAACGGCCTCTGGGTTTTCTTTCAAAATTTTGGGAGAAGCAATGATGGCATTTCCATACAACTTCACGCCGTAATCGGGGTATTGGAGCACCACCACATCGGCGGCTTTGACGCCGCGCGATTCAATATTGAGCAGCGAGGTGAACGTGAAACCCGTGATGGCATCAAGGTCTCCCCTCACCAGCATGGTCTCGCGCAAGGTGGGATCCATGGCCGTCCAGGTGACGTTGGAGATGTTGTTGGCCTTGGCAAAGATGGGGAAGGCCCGACGTCCAGCATCAAAGACTGGAGCGCCGAGTTTTTTGCCGTTCAAGTCGGCTGGGGTTTTGATGCCCGACTTTTTAAGCGCCATCACAGACGCTGGGGTGTTGTTGTACACCATCATGATGGCCACGGGTTTATTGGGCGCATCGGGGTTGTTGGCCGCAAACTCCATGAGGGAGGCCAAGTCTGCAAAACCCATATCATAGGATCCAGATGCCACTCGGGTAACGGTTCCACCAGAGCCGTTGCCCGCATCGACGGTGACGTCCAATTTCTCTGCTTTGTAGTAGCCCTTGCTCTCGGGCACCAAGAACAAAGCCGCTGGGCCTTCAAAACGCCAGTCGAGTTGGAATTTCAATGGGGTGTTTTGTGCCATGGCGATGGCGCCACTCAAGCCCAGTGCCAAGACAAGACCATTTTTGATCTTGTTTACAGAATGTTTGATCATCAAGTTCTCCAAATTGAATGTAAGGGGTTATAGCAATAACAATGCCCATGAAGAGCCATTGTAGACAATAAATGTGCAAATTTGGTGCGCCTGCAAGGCTGAGTTGGGCTCAAAGGTTGCCCCTAAAGACCCGTCTTGAGCGTGTTGATCGTCCCCCAAAGCCTCAGTTGGGTGCAACAGGGTGAGCACAAGGGTTGATCTGCACTATCGCGGTGCGGTTTTTGGGGTGGATTGACCCAAAAATCATTCTCAAATTCCGCTGGCTTTGATGAGTCTTGGGGTCATGCGCCATCCAAAGCTTAAGAGTCGCTCAATAACTGGGCCACGGATCGATCCAGTTGTTGCAAGACATGCATCAAGGCGTCCACGCCGAGTTGCATGTCTTGGGCAGTGGTGCTCTCGAGTGGGTTGTGACTGATGCCGGAATTCAGGCCCCTGACAAAGAGCATGGCTTGGGGCATGATGTCGTGCATTTTCATGGCATCGTGGCCTGCACCGCTTGGAAGTTCAAAGACCGGTAGCCCCAAGTCATGGAGTGCGTTGTGCCACAACTGTTTGAGGCTGTCGTCACTGGGTGCGGCACTGATTTGGAGGGTGGGTTTGAGCTCCACACTCACGCTGCGCTCTTGGCCAATGCGTTGAATCTCTTGCATGACGCGTCGCTCTAAAGCATCTCTCAGCTCGTTGCTCGGTGCACGCAAGTCCATGCTGAATTGAACCACGCCAGGCACCACGTTGATGGAGCCCTTGGGCACATCGAGCATGCCCATCGTGGCCACCGTGGTGGGCATTTCCTTGGCAAAGCGCTCCATGGCTAACGCGATCTCAGCAGCAGCGCAAACAGCGTCTTGTCGGTCATTCATGGGTGTCGTGCCCGCATGCGAGGCGCGACCTGTGATTTGACCTTTGTAGCGAGCCGAGCCGTTGATGGAGCTCACGATGCCCAGAGGAAAATGTTGATGGCACAGCACCGGGCCTTGTTCGATGTGAACTTCCAAAAAACCGAGGTAATGGCTTGGATCGCGTTTGATGAGCGGTATTTGTTGCGGATCAAAACCGGCGTCATGCATGGCTTGGCGCATGGGGACGCCTTGGGCGTCGGTTTGGTCGAGCCACTCGGGCTGGAACTGCCCACACAAAGCGCTCGAGGACAAAAACGTGGCGGCAAAGCGCTGGCCTTCCTCTTCTGAAAAAGCCACCACCTCCAAGCCCACGTTCAAGCGTGTTTTTTGCTCATGAAGCATTTTCACGCAGGCCGCGGCCGTCAACACTCCCAGTCGACCATCGTATTTGCCACCATTTCTGACGGTGTCGTAATGGGATCCCATCATGACCGATCGGGGCATGAGATCGCAGGCTTGCGTTTTGGCGTGGTACTTGCCAACCACATTGCCAACGTCGTCGAGAAAGACCTCATCAAAGCCACACGAGAGCATCAAGGCGCGAATGTCTTGGGCCACGGCGCGGTGCGCTCGGCTCAAATATGTGACTGTGATCTTTGGCGTCTGGGTCGTGGTGTCGAGTTCATCGTCTTCAGTGTGCTGTGCGAGTGTTTCGTGCCAGTCCCACACCATCTCGCCTTGAGGGCAAGCATGGTGTAGTTTCTCATGGAGCCTTAACTCAGCAATGCGGTGGATGTTGCGAATGGCCTCTTGGTGCTCATAGGTTTTGTTGTGGCGAAGGCGCCGCTTGAGGGTCAGGATGATTTCTTTTCGGCTCAACCCCAAAGCGCGCGGGCCTCGCACCGCGAGCACGAAGGGAAAGCCGAACTTTTGCGAATAAGCAAGGTTGAGTTGGTGCAGCTCTTGGTACTCCTCTTCGCTACAAAAGGCCAATCCCGCCATGGATTGCTCGTTTTGGGAGTCTTGGGTCAAGTGGACTTTGTGGATGGCTGCTTTGCCCGTGAGTTCCGGGTGGGCTTTGATCAGTTGAAGTTGAGCCGCCGGAGGAGACTGGCTCAGTGTTTGGGTCAACTGCCATTGAAAATCCGCCACGCTTAAAAAGGGTCGACGCTTTAAGGTCTCGCTCACAATCCAGTCTGAGTGCTCATAAAGTCCTTGCAGCTGCAGCAAGACGTGTTCGATGGGCCCGCTGTTGATGTCTTGCAAGGTAAGGGCCGACGGTGTGAGCTGGTGCATGGTTAAAGTGGATCGATCCATTGAGCGTTGTGTTGGATAAGGTGTGCGAGCTACCGGATTCAAGCGCTCACATAAGGGTGGTAAGTTCGCCAGTGGTTGGCGATGTCGATTCGCTTACACACCCAAACCCGGTCGTGACGATCAATGTAATCCAAGAACTTTTGCAGCGCCACTATGCGTCCAGGTCTTCCTAGGAGCCGGCAGTGCATCCCCACGCTCATCATCTTGGGGTGATCAGCACCCTCTGAGTAGAGCGCATCAAAGCTGTTTTTAAGGTAAATGAAGAAATCATCGGCTTGAGAAAATCCCTGGGGAAGGGCAAAGCGCATGTCGTTGCAGTCCAAGGTGTAGGGCACCACCAAATGCGGCTTGACCTCTTGGGCAGAATTTTTCACTTCCATCCAAAAAGGCAAGTCGTCGCCGTAGTAATCACTGTCGTAATCGATGCCCCCATGGTCCAACAAAAGACGACGTGTGTTGGGGCTGTCACGACCCGTGTACCACCCGATGGTGCTTTGTTGGGTGAGGGCTTGGATGCTCTCAAAACCTTTTTGGATGTGCTCTCTCTCCAAGCTCTCTTCCATGTCCTGATAATGAACCCAGCGCCAAGAGTGACAAGCAATTTCATGGCCAAGCTCAACAAAAGCGCGGGCGAGTTCGGGGTGGCGCTCCAGTGCCATGCCCACACCAAAGACGGTCAGTGGTAAGCCGCGTTTTTCAAATTCGCGCAGGATTCTCCAAACACCAACGCGAGAGCCATATTCATAAATGCTCTCCATACTCAGGTGGCGTGCTGGATAACTGGCGGGGTTGAACATCTCAGAGAGAAATTGCTCAGACCCGGGGTCGCCATGGAGAACATTGTTCTCACCGCCCTCTTCATAGTTCAAGACAAATTGAACCGCGACTCTGGCACGAGCCGGCCATGCTACTTCGGGAGGCTTGTTGCTGTATCCCACCAAGTCTCTTGGGTAAGCTTGGGTACTGTTGTAGTTCTTCATTGCGCTCGCTTTGTTGAAGTGGCTTGATGCAAGGTTCGGTCAATGGGGACTCATGGTCTTCGCGCTCAGGCCTCGTATTGAGTGTTTCTGAGGCTGCTAAACCCAACCCAATTGCACATGAGTCTAGCGTAAATTGACCCAAAGCATTCTTCATGCCAATTGAGGGGGAGCTGATGGGGGAGGGAGGGGTGGGTCTGGGCTTGAGGTCACGCGCTTGAGGCCTGCTGGTATGGGGCTTGAACTTTTGGAATGAAGGTTTTCTGGCACTAGAATTGAGTCTCACCTTGGGCGATTTGTCGAGGGTTCAACGGTTCAAAGGAAGGCCTGGGCAATGGGACTGAGTACACACGCATTGGATACCATGCACGGCGTGCCAGCTGCTGGCATGAAGGTGACCTTGTCTCGGGTTTTACCCGAGCACTTGGAGCCTCTGAGCGAATGGGTGTTGAATGCCGATGGGCGCACCCCTACGCCGCTGCTGAGCACTCAGGAGCTTCAAGTGGGACGGTACCGTTTGAGTTTTTCAGCTGGGGAC
>CAISQQ010000345.1 GCA_903887655.1 uncultured Burkholderiales bacterium | reverse complement strand
GTGATTTTGTTAAGTGGAACATCCTTTAGGCGGGATGAATTCTTATTGGACAGGATTATTCTTGATTCATCCAACTCAATACCTCTTGAGCACTGACGATATCGGCATACTTTGAACTCATATCGACCAAGCTCACGCCATGACTGGTCTCACTGCGATCAAAACATCCATCTGCTACTACGGCCACCTTGTAATTGGCACTAAATGCATCGACTACACTTGCACGCACACATCCAGACGTAGTCCCGCCAGTAAAAATCAAGCTGTCGCAGTTAAGAAGTGTGAGTTGTGATTGCAAGGGCGTGCCAAAAAAGGCAGATGGCTTTTGCTTGAGAATGATCAGATCACGCGATGCAGGCTCGACCGCACTGACTATGGCATTAGGGTCACGGTCATAGACGACAGGCTGATGATCTTGTCGCGAACGAGCATGCTTCCATAACCAAGATCCCATGTCCCATCGATCCTCTCGCCACGATCCCGTGGTGTAGATCACCGGCCAATCCCTGGAGCGAAAGGCCTCTAAAAGCGTTTGAATATGCGAAATAGCTGACCAACTTGCCAGTCCACAGGAGTTGGGCCACCTCTTGACAGAATCTTTAACCGGCTCTGGCTTATCGCCACAAAATGCCCATGCCACATCGATTACTATCAAAGCGGGGCGTGAGCCAAAGCCCATGTTTGCACCATAGCCAGCAGCGGCCATCACCTCCAAGTCCTCGGCACTAAAGTAACGTAAATAAGCGCTCAAATCCATGCCAAATCTCAAGAAAATAGGCGTGAACCTTCGCCTTTGGTCGCAACCCAATCGAGCTTGCGACAAAAGTAGTTCCAAGAGTGTTCAATATGAATAGGAGCCATGATCTCTTCATGGCGTTTTTTGCGGGTTTCAGGATCCGGAAAGATGGCTTTTACTTGTAGGCCTGCGCCCATGACATGTAGTCTCGCCGCACGTTCTAAAAAAAGACCGATACATGTGGCGTGTTAAATGGATGAGCCACAAAAAGTAACTCCGTGATTGGCCATGAGAACAGCGAAATGCGGGCCCAAGGATTTAGAAAGGGCAAGACCCTGATCTTTTGTCTTAAGAAGGGCGCTTTCATCACGGTGACATGGCACATGGTCAAAGTAATCTGCGTCGAGCGTAAATGGCTGCAATGGAGTTGCAAAAGCCGACAGGACACTCGCATGTGGTGGGTGAGTGTGAGCCACAACCCAAATATCTTGGCGAGCCAGATAGATTTGCGAATGAATCGGCCACTCTGAGTGACGTCCCCCCTCCCCCATCAGTTTCTGACCTTCATGGTCAACCAACACGAAATCGCGATAGGACTCAATCTCACCCAGGCCAAATGCATTGCGTTTTAGCCAAAACCCACGACCCAGTGGATCGCGCATGGACAGATGCCCTAGGGTCATATCTCCATGGCCTTCCATCTCCAGTATTCGGCAAGCTTTGGCCAACTTATCAAGTTGTTCGGTCAGTTCAGAATCCATGAAAGTCGTCCTTTAAATGGGAGTGGCATCGCTTCGCTGCCAAAATACGATGTGGTTTCTCAAAAAAATTAACGTGCGATCCAGCATGAAACCGATCAGCGCTACCGCTGCGACTGCAGCGTATGCGACAGGGTACTTGAATGAGGCAGAGGAATAGGCAATAAAGTAACCCAGTCCTCGACTGTCGCCGATCATCTCGGTCAGCACAACAATCACCATGGACAAGGGAAGTGCAACGCGGATGCCAGTAAAGATGGTTGGTGCAGCCGCTGGTAAAAGAACTTTGAAGAAGGTCTGCATGCTGCTAGCTCCCATATTGGCAGCACTCCAGCGATATTTGCGCTCAACCGCCTTGATCCCAGAATAAGTGTTTAAAGCGACAGGAAAGATGCACTCCAAAAAAATCAATGCGATTTTTGAGGGGGAGCCAAAGCCCAGCGCAAAGATGAATACTGGATACAGGGCAATCTTTGGTACTGGGTACCCTAGCGAAAACATGGGCTCAAACAGCGCATCTATCCACTGGTTGCGTGCCATTAAAGCGCCCAGAACCACCCCAACGACCACGGCCAATCCAAAACCCGTCAAAGCGCGAAATAGTGAAGCACTGGCATGAAAGACCAGTTGCCCAGACAAGAGTTCTTCATAGAAAGCTTGGCCAATCAATACCACTGAAGGCATCAGTCGCGAGGAGACTGCGCCTGAACGAGAAAGTACCTCCCACATCACCGCCAACACAATCAATGGAAACAAAGGGACTGCTAACTGGCCAATGGATTGATAAAGCCATGCACGTCTGTCACGCATGATGCTCCTCTCCAGGAAACTTGCCGGCTAGCAATCTTCGGCGCAATGCCAAAAGTGTTCGATCGCTGACAAAACCGAGCAGTCCGATGGTTAAGATGGCCGCGTACATGAGATCAAAACGCATACTTTCATCAGCCTTCATGATCATGTTACCCAAGCCGTTTTTAGCACCAACCATCTCGGCAGCAAAAAGAACCACATACGACAAAGCCAAACCCGAGCGCAAACCGTTGAACACATGGGGCAGCGAGGAAGGCACAATGACCTTCCAAAATAGCTGAAAGCGAGAAGCGCCCATGTTGAGAGCCGACCAAATCCAACGCGGGTTGACACCTCGCGATCCATATATGGAATTGATGAAGGTTGGAAAAAAAACAGCCAGCGAAATGATTGCAATTTTCGATGCATCGCCAAACCCGAGCCATGTAATGACCACAGGTAGCAAGGCTACTTTGGGGACCGGGTATACCATTGACACGAGTGGGTCAAAAAAGGATTGCAACGGGCGGATCACACTGCACGCCAATCCCAATCCCACACCGATAACAGCACCGATGGCGAAACCACTGAGTGAACGCTGCAAGCTTGCCAAGGCGTCCTTGAGCAACTCACCAGAAACCGCAAGCTCCCATATTGTCTTCGCAATCTGCATGGGGGAAACCACATAACGAGGAGCAGCCTCAAGGCCAGCAAGAAGTTGAATCGCTAGGATGAATGCGATTGGCAGTACCCAGGCCAATCCCCAAAAGGCCGCCAGCTTGCGCGATTTGGAGGTCATGACATGACCTTGGAAGACAAAACTTCTTCCCTGAGCAGGTCCCAAATGCGGTTTTTCAGGGCCTGAAATTCAGCGCTTTTACGGATTTCTGGCATGCGAGGTCGCGGCAAGTCGATCGCTATGTCAGCTTTAAGCCGGCCAGGGCGAGCACTAAACACAATGACTCGGTCGCTCAAGTAAACCGCTTCTTCAATATCATGGGTCACGAACAACACCGTTCGTTTGTGGCTTTGCCAGATCGTTGTCAACTCCTCTTGCATAATCTCTCGTGTCTGCGCATCAAGCGCACCAAAAGGCTCATCCATCAAAAGCATAGTCGGCTCGAAAGCCAAGACACGCGCCAAAGCGATGCGTTGTTGCATGCCGCCAGAAAGCTCACTGGGGTAGGCGTTGCGAAAGGCAGACAGCCCAACCATGTCCAGGTAGTACTCCGCACGTTCAAGCCTTTCTTGCTTGCTAACGCCTGCCAACTCGAGCGACCAACCCACGTTTCCCAAGACGGTTCGCCAGGGGAACAAGGCATAGTCCTGAAATAGCATGCCACGGTCAGGACCTGGGGCCGAGACGAATCGACCCGCAACTGAGATAGCACCTTGGGTGATCGGTTCAAATCCTCCCACCATGTGCAAAAAGGTACTCTTACCACAGCCAGAGGGGCCAACAATGCTTACAAATTCCCCCTCTTCGACAGCCAGGGATAAATCATCAATGGCCAAAACCTGCTGGCCACCTCTTTCAAAACACTTGGATATGGATTGAGCAAGAAGGTAAGTCACACGAGCCTTATTTGGGCAAAAAAGAGTTGTCGATAAAAGACATGACGTTCACCGGCTTGGTGATGAAGCCAAACTTGGTCAGCTCAACAGTCATCGCATTAATGGAGTCGGTGTCGACTCGGCAGTCTAATGGGCGCTCATAATCTTTCATGGTCAAAAAGGTGTCCAGAGGTATGCCCACCAGTTTGGCCTCAACCAAAGCGGTACGTGCCTCCTTAGGGTTTTTGACATAATGGGCAGTGGCTCGAACCAAGTCGGCCAAAAAGGCACGTAGGACGCTCGGTTGCTGAGAGGCAAATTTTTCGCTGACCATGAGTACCATCAAGTCTTCATCTCGCGCGATGCCATCTTGAGAGGTGAAAACAGTCCTCAACCCACCGCGCTTTTCTTCAAAAGCAGCAAAAGGCTGAGGAAAGGCGCCAACATCGAGCTTTCCTGCTCTGACAGCCTCACCTTGAGAAGGAAAAGGCAAAGAGATCCAATTCACATCTTTCTTGGTATCCAGACCTTTTTTCTCTAAAGCCAACCTGGCCCATAACTCAGAAGAGGAGCGAGCACCATTGATACCCACGTTCTTACCCTTGAGATCGGCAATGCTCTTGATCGCAGACTCATCCTTGACCATGTATTTGGTGGCAAAGCCCTTTACGCCCTCTCGAGATAATGTGGCGACGATCTTGAACTTTGCTCCCTCAGCAGCTGCCATCATGACGCTGTGCGCAGAACTCGTTGCGACATCGATCTCACCAGCTTCAAAAGCCTGAAAGCGCTTATCGCTGCCGCGAAACAAGGTGTAGTCCAACTTGTAGACCTTGCCCTGATCAGGCGTGACCTTGGGGTCGGCTTTCATGAGCCACAAGGTTTCTTCTGCAGCGGACCCGTGACCGATTCGAATATTGACTTGAGCCGAGGCGATGGATATGGATAAAAAGGCCATGGTTAACAAGCCAAAATATGCATTAAAACGTAAAAGCGATAGCCT
>CAISQQ010000344.1 GCA_903887655.1 uncultured Burkholderiales bacterium | reverse complement strand
CGTGTAGCAGCCGGCACACCCACACTCGTGCTCTTTCAGATGCAGGGCGTGGGGGGCACTGTCGGTGCCCAAGAAAAACCGAGGGTCTCCAGCGGTAGCGGCCTTCAGCAGGGCTTGGCGGTGCTTTTCGCGCTTTAACACGGGCAAGCAATAAGTGTGTGGGCGTATGCCCCCTTGAAAAATTGCATTGCGGTTGAGCAGCAAGTGGTGGGCGGTGAGCGTGGCGGCCGTGTGCTGGGATTGAGACTGGACAAACTGCACCGCGTCTTGGGTGGTGATGTGCTCAAACACCATCTTGAGTTCAGGAAAATGCCGACGCAGTGGCTCAAAATGCCGCTCAATGAACACCGCCTCGCGGTCAAACACATCCACGCTCGGATCGGTCACCTCGGCATGGATCAGCAGCAAAAGCCCATGGCGTTGCATGGCTTCCAACACCGGGTAAATGAGCTCGATGCGGGTAACGCCCGAGTCGCTGTTGGTGGTCGCCCCCGAGGGGTAGAGCTTGCACGCCACCACACCTTGAGCGGCGGCCAGCGCAATCTCTGAGGGGGGCGTGACATCGGTCAAGTAAAGCGTCATCAAGGGCTCGAAATCCATTCCCCTGGGAAGCGCTGCAAGGATGCGCGAGCGGTAAGCCATGGCGAGGGCCGCCGTGGTGACGGGGGGTTTCAAGTTGGGCATGATCACGGCACGCCCAAACTGGCGAGCGGTGTGGGGCAACACCGCCGACAAGGCTTCTGCGTCTCGCAAGTGCAAGTGCCAGTCGTCGGGTCGGGTCAGGGTCAGTTCGGTGGGGTCGGACATGGTGAGGTCTGGGTCTAAAGGGCAGGCGCCGTCAGTGTTGCAAAATTTTGCCTAAAAACTCTTTCGTGCGCGCTTGTCTGCGCTCGGGGTGGTTGAAAAACTCATCCTTGGTGCAGTCTTCCACAATGCGCCCGGCATCCATGAAGATCACCCGGTCACCGACGCTTTTGGCAAAACCCATCTCATGGGTCACACACATCATGGTCATGCCGTCGTGTGCGAGTTGCGTCATCACCTCGAGCACCTCGCCCACCATCTCGGGGTCGAGGGCGGAGGTGGGCTCGTCAAACAGCATCACTTTGGGGTCCATCGTCAAAGCGCGTGCAATGGCCACGCGTTGCTGCTGACCGCCCGAGAGTTGAGCGGGGTATTTGTCTTGGTGGGCCGACAGGCCCACGCGCTCCAAGTACTTGAGGCCATGCGCGTGGGACTGCGCCTGACTTCGCCCGAGCACCTTGATTTGCGCCAGGGTCAAGTTCTCCATGACACTCAGGTGGGGGAAAAGCTCAAAGTGCTGAAACACCATGCCCACTTGGCTCCTCAGTTGAGGCAAGGAGGTCGCCTGGTCGTGAACCGACACACCATCGACCACAATGCGTCCGGCTTGAATCGGCTCCAAGGCGTTGATGGTCTTGATGAGGGTGGACTTGCCTGAACCCGAGGGGCCACAAATCACCACCACCTCGCCCGAGGCAATCTCGGTGCTGCAGTCATTGAGCACTTGGGTTTGACCGTACCATTTGCTGACGTGCTGGAGTTCAATCATGCTGGAGTCTTTCAAGACAAAGGGTTGTGAGGGGCCACGGCACAAAGTCCCCTAGCGCACAATGGCGATGCGCCGCTCGAGTCGTTTCACCCCCCAAGACGCGGCCATGCTCAAGGCGAAATACACCACCGCCGCGAGCAAATACGCCTCTTCAGGACGACCGTAGATTTTGCCCGCCGTCACAAACCCTTTGAGCAAATCGTAGGCGCCAATGGCATAGACCAAGGAGGTGTCTTGAAAGAGCACGATGGTCTGGGTAAAGAGGACGGGCAGCATGTTGCGAAACGCTTGGGGCAAGATCACTTGCTGCAAACTTTGCGTCGGGGTCAAACCGAGGGCCAAGGCTGCATTTTTTTGCCCGGGTGAGACCGATGCAATACCGGCTCGCATGATCTCGCTGAAATACGCCGCCTCAAACGCCACAAAGGTGAAATAGGCCGAGAACTCCACACCGATGGAGTGCCCGGTCAAGAGTGGGATGAGCAAGTAAAACCACAAGATCACCATCACCAGCGGAATTGAGCGCATGGTGTTGACGTAAAGCGCACACAGGGCCGACAGCCCCGTGAGGCCCGAGAGCCGGCCAATGGCCAAGAGTGTGCCCAGCACCAAGCCCCCTAGGCTGGCCACGAGCGTGAGCTCGACGCTGAAGACAAAGCCTTGCAAGATGAACTTGCGCAGCAGCTCCAGCGTCACAAAACTCAGGTCCAGGTCCAGCATGGTCAGTGCCCCAGCCCCAAGGGCGTGGGAAGCGGTGAGGCTGCACCTAAACGTGCACCCCCCTCCTCGCCAGAGCCTGGCAGGCGAAGCCGTTTTTCAAGAACAGCAAACAAGCGGTTGACCGCAAAAGCCGACAACGCGTAGAGAAGCGTCACCGCCAAGTAAATCTCAAT
This sequence comes from uncultured Burkholderiales bacterium, assembly GCA_903887655.1. Classification (GTDB taxonomy): domain Bacteria; phylum Pseudomonadota; class Gammaproteobacteria; order Burkholderiales; family Burkholderiaceae_C; genus Limnohabitans. Next base: position 3,187 of record CAISQQ010000344.1, on the reverse strand, counting down.
GCCCCGGGAGGTTTCCTCCTGGGCTTGCATGGCAAACATGGTGAGCTCGGGCACAGACACGGCAAAAGCGATGGAGGAGTTTTTGAGCAAATTCATCGATTCGCTGGTGAGGGGCGGCAGCATCACTCGAAGTGCTACCGGCATCAAGACGTAGCGGTAGAGCTGAGCGCGGGTCATCCCAAGCGCCAAAGCGGCTTGGGTTTGCCCCGATTTGATCGACTCAATGCCGGCCCTGAACTGCTCGGCAATGCGTGCTGAGGTGAACAGCCCCAAAGCGAGCGAGACCAACCAAAATGAGGGAAACTGCTGCATGGCTGGCCACATCTTGGGCAAGACGAAGTACCATAAAAACACCTGGACCAGGAGTGGAATGTTGCGAAAGAGCTCCACCCAGGCCAAGGCGAACCGGCTGAGCACTGGCGAGGACTTCCAAGTCCTCATGATGCCAATGGCCGAGCCGACCACGAGCGCCACACACCACGCCGTGAACGCCACCGCCAGGGTCCATCCCCAGGCCTGGAGCATCCACTCCCAGTACGTGCGGCCCCCACCGTCATCGTTTAAAAAAACCGACCAATCCAAATGCATGGCTGCCCTTGTTCAAGAGGCCCGGGGGCCGGTGTTGAAACACCAGCTCGCCAGGCCTCCCGGTTGACTTTGAACTTATTTCTTGAGCAGCTCTTCCATGGGCTTGTCGTTCAAGTTGGCCCAGGCGGCTTTGGTGAACTCGCTCGCAGGCAGGCCCACACGGGTGTTCTTGGGAGGAATGGGCTGGACAAACCACTTGTCGTACAGCTTGGCGAGTTCACCCGATTTGGCCAACTCGCGAATGGTGTCATCGGCCACCTTTTTAAAGGCGGGATCGTCTTTTCTGAGCATGATGGCGATGGGTTCAACCGAGAGCACTTCGCCCACGATTTTGTAATCGGCCGGGTTCTTGGACATGGCGATGTTGCCCGCTAAAATCTGACCGTCCATCACAAAGGCATCGGCGCGGCCCGACTCGAGCAACAAGAAGCTGTCGGCGTGGTCTTTGCCGTACACCTCTTTGAAGTCCACGCCATTGGCTTTTTCATGTTTTCTGAGCAACTGCACCGAGGTGGTTCCGGTGGTGGTCGCCACATTTTTGCCGTTGAGTTGGTTGATGGAGGTGATGCCTGAATTGGCCTTGACCGCCATGCGCACCTCTTCCACATAGGTGTTGATGGCAAAAGACACATCCTTGGCGCGTGTTTGGTTATTCGTGGTGGAGCCGCACTCGATGTCCACGGTGCCGTTTTGGGTCAAGGGAATTCTGTTTTGCGAGGTCACCAAGACGTATTTGGTCTCGAGCTTTTTGCCCACGGCTTTTTCTACATTGGCCACAATGCGCTGGCAAATCTCGATGTGATAGCCCACGTACTTGCCCTCACCCAGGGTGTAGGACAACGCGCCAGAGGAGTCGCGCACCCCCATGGCAATCTCACCAGAGGCCTTGACTTTGGCCAAGGTGTCGTTGGCTTGGGCCATCACGCAACCCGCTGCCACAGCAGCGAATAAAGCCATGGCGAGCTTTGGTGCAGAACTCTTCAATCCCCAAAAATTTTTAAGCATTTTTCAACTCCTTTAACGAATCCAATGAATCTTACAGGTTTCATTATGGACGATATGACCGACTTTATGCACACGATCAGTCGTCTGAGGGCGATTTTTTTGCTGCCCTCTCCTGGTTTGCGGGCGGTCACCTCGAGCGGCCATGCACGGGGCTCGAAGCTCGAGCGCCGTGTCCATCAACCAGGCTTTTGACAGGGGTTTGACAGGGGTTTACCAGGCGTTTGCCAGGCACTTGTCGTCATGGAAGGATTTGAAATGCGTGGGAGCATTAAAAAATGCGCCGAAGCGCACTTTTTAAGAATGTTCTCAAGACCTGAGCCACTCAGCTGCCGTCTTCAGACGACAGCCATGGGCGCAGGGCTTGACCCCGAGCGCCCTGGAGGCTGAGGCGATTTAGAAAAAGCCGTAGAGCAAGCCCACGTTGATGGTGTTGGCTGTTTGGCCAGCAGTCACCATGTCAGACGCAACACTTGACCAGGTGAAGTTGGCGAAACCAGACTTGGTGCCGCTGTTTTTCACGTTGGCGTATTGACCGTACACGGTCAAATCTTTCAAGAATTTGTAGTAAACGCCAACAGCCGCTGTGTTGATGTTGTAGTTGGTGGCGGAATCTTTGGTGTTGTAAAAACCAAGGTCAAACGAGGTGGCTGGGTTCAACGCATAAGCGCCACCAATGCCGGTGGTGTTCAACTTGGCGTAGTTCTTGTTCTTTTGTGACAACATCAAACCCTTGGCGGTGAAGTCGCCAAATTTGTAAGTCAAACCACCCACGGTACCGCTGGTGGCGGTGACCACTGCAACGGCTTGTGGCTCTGTGTAGCCGGCCAAGGTCACGCCCAAGCCGTCGGCAGAATAAGTTGCCGAGAAAGCATTGCCGCCTTTGGCGCCGCCACCGGCGGTGTTGTTTTGGGGAATGAACTCACCCGCAAAGGTCAAGCCAGAAATGGAGGGGGATGTGTAAGAAATCGCGCCAGTTTCGATTGTGTTCAAGCTGCCGTCGATGTCTGCTGCCGCCAAAGCGCTGCCGTAGTTGGAGCCAGCACGGGGGTCGGCCATCAAAATGCTGTTGAAGGCGAAATTGGGTTGTGTGCCCACGACCAACTTACCAGCAGAACCGCTCACGTACAAATTGGCTTGGCGGTTGAATGCCGTGTTGCCACCGAAAGCATAAGGCTGTGAGCTGGTGGGGTTGAGCAAAAAGCCGGTTTCCAACTTGATACCCGCTGAATAACCTTTGTCCAATGATTTTTCAGCAGTCAAGCCAAAAAAGTTAGGCGCCACGCCACCCGTGATGAACTCAGATGTGGTGGTGTTGCCAGACTTGCCGCCTGACAGGGTTGTTGAGGCAATACCGCCGTCAATCAAAGCATAAAAGCTAAAGCCTTCAGCGTGAGCAGTGATGCCCGCTCCAGCCAACAATGAGACCAACAGGGTACTTTTAAAGGCAATTTTCATGGTTTCTCCAGGGTTAAAAAATCGTTAATTTCAGCGAGTCATCAAATTGTAATTGCAAGTTACGGGCCACTACGAAACAAGGTAAACCCGATACGGATAAACCCGATACAAATAATGATTAAGTACCCACTAAAGGGGG
>CAISQQ010000343.1 GCA_903887655.1 uncultured Burkholderiales bacterium | reverse complement strand
GTGGTGGGGCCTAACGGTTGCGGCAAATCCAACATCATGGACGCGGTGCGTTGGGTCTTGGGGGAGAGTCGGGCAAGTGAGTTGCGTGGCGAGTCGATGCAAGACGTGATCTTCAATGGCACCAATCTTCGCAAAGCTTCCTCCAGAAGCAGTGTCGAGTTGGTGTTTGACAATGCCGATCACCGCGCTGGGGGGCAATGGAGTCAGTTCGCTGAAATTGCGGTCAAGCGAGTGCTCACCCGTGAGGGCTCGAGCAGCTATTACCTCAACAACATGCCGGTGCGCCGACGTGACGTGCAAGACGTGTTTTTGGGCACCGGTTTGGGCCCGCGTGCATATGCCATCATTGGCCAAGGCACCATCAGTCGCATCATCGAATCCAAGCCCGAGGAGTTGAGGCTCTTTTTGGAGGAAGCCGCTGGGGTCTCCAAATACAAAGAGCGTCGACGTGAAACCGAAAACCGCTTGAGTGACACGCGTGAGAATTTGACCCGTGTGGATGATATTTTGCGTGAACTCAATGCACAACTCGAAAAGCTCGAGCTCCAAGCCAGTGTTGCCCAGCAGTACAACGACTTGCAGCGCGAGGTCACCACCCGACAGCAGCAGTTGTGGTGGCTCAAGTGGCAAGAGGCCAAGCTCCAGCAAGAGCAGTCCAAGAACGAGATCGACAAAAACACCCTAGAGCTTGACGCCAAAGTGGCCGATTTGCGCCATATCGAGTCTGAGATCGAGAGCTTACGACAAGCGCATTACGCCACCGGCGACGAAGTCAACCAGGCCCAGGGTATTTTGTATGAATCCTCCGCCGAAGTGGGGCGCTTGGAGGGGCAGCTGCGCTTTATTGAGCAGTCCCGCCAAAAGGCCGAGCACCGCTTGTCCGTCTTGGCCGATCAGCTCCAGAGTTGGCAGGCCAAAGAGGCCCAGGCCGCTCAAGAGTTGGGTGGGCTTGACGACAAGACCCTTACTCAGTCTGAGAGGCTTGAGCAGTTGAACGCACAAACCGAGGAAGTGACGGTACTGGGTGAACAACTCCAAGAGGAATGGAGCATGCAACAAGGGCTCGAGCGTGAGCAACACGCGCGTGTGATTGAGGTCCAGCAGCAGCTTCAAGTCTTGGCCTCTGAGCAGCGTTCGGTGCAAACCCAGACCCAACAATTGATTGAGCGCCAAGAGCGCTTGGCCCAAGAGCTCGCCAGCCTCAATGCGCCAGACCCCGCGCGTCTCGAGCAAGTGCAAGGCAAACTCTTGCTCGCTCGCGAGCAAGCTTTGAAAGCACAAAGCGATCTCACGCAACTCCAAGAGAAAGTGCCCCTCTTGGAAGAGGAGCGCCGTTTCGCCCAAGAGCGCGTTAACCAAGAAAATGCCAAATACGCTGACTTCTCGGCAAGACTTGAGGCTTTAAAGGAGCTCCAAGCCAATGTCCTTGACAACGGGCGCTTGAAGCCCTGGCTCACCAAGCATGGCCTGGCCGACCTGCCCGCCCTTTGGAGTCAGTTGAAGGTGCAAGAGGGGTGGGAGACGGCTCTCGAGTCGGCCTTGAAGGAGCGCATGCGCTCGATCCAAGTGGGGCGATTGGAGAGCGTGCAGTCGCTCGATCAAGATCCACCCCCGGCCAAGGTCACTTTTCATGAGTTGCCCAAAGACCACCCCACCGAGGCCAACCCCAAATTGCCTCGCTTGATGGACAAGGTGCATTGCCACGATGCGTCGCTTGCGGCCTTGCTGGGACACTGGCTTGCCGGTGCCTATACCGCCGACCACCTGTCCCAAGCGTTTGCCGCGCGCAGTCATTACCAGTTAAGCCAGGATGAATTCATCTACACCCAAGAGGGCCACAGTGTGGGCGCACAAAGCGTCATGCTCTATGCCCCCGATGATGAGCAAGCCGGGGTGCTCGAGAGATCGCAAAAGATAGAGAATTTGGAGCGTCAACGCAAGGCCCAGCAACTCATGCGCGAGGAGTCTGAGCAAGCCCTCTTGCGCAGCCAAGCTGCCTACAGCCAAACACTCAGAGACCTGGAAGACGCTCGGGTGCAGACGCTTCAAGCGCAAAAAACAGCCCACGATACCCAAGTCGAGTCGTTGGGGCTGGCTCAACTGTTTGATCAAACCCGCCTCAAGCGTGAGAACTTGCTCGCCTCCCAAGAGGAGGTGGTGCAAGGCTTGAGCAAGTTTGCTCAACAGTCTGAAGAGCTCGATGCCAGTGTCGAGTCACTCGACATGCAACTCGGGGACTTGCAAGAGCACCACGTGCGGGTGCAAGACCAGGTGCAAAGCGCTCAAGTGCGCCTGCAGCAAGCGCAGGAGCAGTCGCGCACGCTCGAGCGCGAGGCCCAAGAGATTGAGTTCGCGCTGCGAGAGGTCAAGACCCGTGAAGCCGAGCTCAAGCGCGTCATTCAAACCGGTCAAGAGCAAATGGGCTCGATTGCTGCTGAGCGCGAGCAGTTGAGCGCGGAGCTGGAGTTGGCCAGTCTTGACAGCACCCAATTGGCGCTTCAAGAGGCGCTGGCCTTGAAGCTCGAGCGTGAACAAGTGTTGGCGGCCAAACGCAGCGCCTACGATGATTTGACGGCCAAGTTAAGGGCCAGCGATGAGCGGCGTTTGAGTTTGGAGCGCACCTTGGAGCCTTTGCGCCAGCGCGGCTCTGATTTGCAACTCAAAGAGCAAGCGGCACGACTCAATCAAGAGCAGTACAGTGCTCAACTCGCTGAGGCGCAAGCGGACTTGGTAGCGCTTGAGGCCGGTATTGTTGAGCACGCCGTCAAACTCACCGGTTTATCCAGCGAGATCGACCGCTTGAGCCGACAAATCACCCAGCTCGGTGCGGTCAACTTGGCCGCGCTCGATGAGTTGCAGCATGCCCGCGAGAGGAAAGCTTTCCTAGACGCCCAGACCCTCGATTTGACCGAAGCGATGCAAACGCTTGAGTCGGCCATCCGTAAAATTGACGGCGAGACCCGTGACTTGCTGGGGGCCACCTTCCACAGTGTCAACGAGCATTTCGGGCGCATGTTCCCCGAGCTTTTTGGCGGCGGAAATGCCAAACTCGTGATGACGGGTCAAGAGATTTTGGACTCTGGGGTGCAAGTGTGGGCACAGCCCCCTGGCAAGAAAAACCAAAGCATTCATTTGCTCTCGGGTGGCGAGAAAGCACTCACGGCCATTGCTTTGGTGTTTGCGATTTTTCAGCTCAACCCAGCCCCATTTTGTTTGCTCGATGAGGTCGATGCACCCTTGGATGACTCCAACACCGAGCGCTACAGCAAGCTTGTCAAGAGCATGTCCAAAGAGACGCAGTTCTTGTTCATCTCGCACAATAAGATTGCCATGGAAATGGCCGAACAATTGATTGGCGTGACCATGCAAGAGCAGGGTGTCTCTCGCATCGTTGCTGTGGACATGGAGTCGGCCATGTCCATGGCTGAAGCATAGGGTGTGGGCCTTGAATCCGCGCCAAGGGTTGCTCAATGCCAGTAGGGGGGTTTTTGGGAGCTGGGCTAGTCGCCTGGCCCCCGTGTCATCATGAGTACGTTTCAAATCGCGTTATTGCTCCTGGGAGCTCTGGTTTTGCTCGCTTTGGTGGGGCAAGGCATCTGGGCGTCTAGGCGCAATCTTCCCCGCCAAGCCGACCCTTCCGCCAGAGCTCAGCCCAAGAGCACGCAGGCCTCAGCACCAGACGCGAGCCATCAACACCAGGGGCCTGCAGGGGTGGGTGAGCATGAGCGGCGTGAGCCCAGTTTTGAGTCAAGTGACGGCGCTCAAGGCGATGCCAGCGCAACCCTGCAAGGCGGGGCTTGGCGTGAAGCCGTTCATCACCCTGACCACCCTGGTGGGGGAGCAGACTCGACGAATGCGGCCCGTGAGGGCGGGGCTGTCAGCGGCGATGATATGGATTTTGAGGTGAGTCAAACGCTGCACAGCTTGGACAGGTGGTTGGCGCTTGACGCTTTGATCGACGCCATTGCACCCATTGAGATTGAGGGCTTGGTCTCGGCGCAAGCGGCTTGGGCGGCCTTGCCGGCGACCAGGCGGGTGGGCACCAAGCCCTTCATGATCGAGGGTTTGAATGCCCAACGGGGTGAATGGGAGACTTTAAGAAAGGGTCAGCAGTACAGTGCCTTTCAAGCCGGTATTCAATTGGCCAATCGCCTCGGTCCCCTCAATGAGATCGAGTTCTCGGAATTTGTCATGAAAACCCAGCGCTTTGCCGATGCCGTGGGCGGTGAGGTCGAGTTCACCGACATGCTCGAAGAGGTGGCTCGTGGCAAAGAGCTGGATGCCTTTGCCAGCGAGCATGATGCGCAACTGATTTTTCAAATTAAAGCGCAACGCTTGGCCTGGAGTCCTGGCTTTGTGCAACAACATGCCGGTGTTTTGGGCTTTGTGGCGGGGGTGATCCCCGGGCGCATGGTGATACCGGCCAAGACCCATGGGGGTCCTCCGATTCTGGGCTTGAGTTTTGACAGCCAAGCGGCCTTGGCCGATGATCCTTCGAGCTCGGCCATTCGCTTACTCAGCCTCACCTTGGATGTGCCCCAAGTCGAGCAAAGTGATGAGCCCTTTAGGCGCATGTGGTACGTTGCCCAAGAGCTGGCCCAAAGCATGGAAGGCACCATCACCGATGACCAAGGCTACGTCCTCACCTCCAACGCCTTGGCCAACATTGAGCAAGATCTCCTCGCGCTTTATTCGGTGTTGTCCTCTCGCGACTTGGCGGCGGGCTCGCCCCAAGCGCGGCGTCTCTTTAGCTGAGTGTGGGGGGTCTCCATGTCTTTGAGCCCGAGTGACAAGCCCATTCATGAAGAGGCTGTGCAGTCCGAGATAGCGGCTTTGGTGAGCCTCTTGAACGGGCACGCCCACCGCTATTACGTCTTGGATGAACCCAGCATCCCCGACGCCGAGTACGACCGACTCTATCAGCACTTGGAGCGACTCGAAGCGGCTCATCCACAGTGGGTTCAAGGGGATTCGCCCACCCAGCGCGTGGGCGCTGGAGTGCTCGAGAGTTTTCAAAGCGTGGCCCATGCACAAGCCATGCTCAGCATCAAAACCGAGACCGACACTGAGGCGAGTGGTGCGCTGTCTTTTGATGAGCGCATGCGCCGAGAGCTCGCCCTCACGCCCACTGATCCCGCCATTGAGTACGTGGCGGAGCTTAAATTTGACGGCCTGGCCATGAACTTGACTTACCACAACGGTTTGTTGGTAAGAGCGGCCACCCGCGGAGACGGTCTTCACGGTGAGGACGTCACCAGCAACATTCGCACGATCCGGCAAATTCCGCTGAGGCTTCAGTCGTCTGCCTCGCCCATTGGGGCGGGGTCTGAGTCTGTCTTGCCAGCCCCTGAGTGGTTGGAGGTGCGTGGCGAGGTCTACATGGCGCGAGCGGATTTTGAGGCGCTCAATGAGCGTCAGCGCGCACGCATCGCGCAAGGATTGAAACAAGAAAAAACATTTGTCAACCCGCGCAATGCCGCAGCAGGTGCGGTGCGCCAACTCGACAGCGCCATTGCGGCCGAGCGTCCCTTGAGTTTCTTTGCCTATGGGGTGGGTTTGTTCACCCCACCCGCGGCGCCCTCATCACCTAGAGCGCCGTTGGCTCCCAATGCCCCCCTGGATGCTGACGCGCTCCAAGCGAATGCGTCCAGCGCCAATGGCTCCGAGCCCCCTGCCTCGAATGTGCAAAACCTGCAAGCCCAAGGTCTTCGCGAGCACTGGCAAGTCCTCATGGCCCTCAAGGCTTGGGGCTTCCCCGTGGCCCAGCAGTCTCAGCGAGTACTTGGCGGCCAAGGCCTGGTGGCGTTTCATCAAGAGATGGGTTTGGCCAGAGAACGTTTGCCCTTTGACATCGATGGGGTGGTCTACAAAGTCAACCGACTCGATTGGCAGCAGCGGTTGGGATTTTTGACGCGCGAGCCAAGATGGGCGGTGGCACACAAATACCCTGCCCAGGAGCAATTGACCCAAGTCTTGGCCATTGATGTGCAAGTCGGTCGCACGGGAAAATTGACCCCAGTGGCCAAATTGAGTCCCGTGTTTGTGGGTGGCGTGACGGTGACCAATGCCACGCTGCACAACGAGATTGAAGCGCAGCGCAAGGACGTTCGGGTGGGGGACACCGTGGTGGTGCGTCGAGCAGGTGACGTGATCCCTGAGGTGGTGAGTGTGGTGCTTGAGCGCCGAGTCGAGGGCTCTGAGCCCTTTTACATGCCCCTGGCGTGTCCAGTTTGCTCGAGCCCGGCTGTTCGCGAAGAGGGTGAGGCTGATCACCGCTGCAGTGGGGGGCTCTTTTGTCAAGCGCAAAGAACCCAAGCCTTGTTCCACTTTGCCTCCCGCCGTGCCATGGACATTGAGGATTTGGGGGAGAAGGTGATTGAGCAATTGGTGCAAGCCCAATTGGTGAACACGGTGGCGGATGTGTATCGGCTCGATGCTGCGGCGTTGATGGCGCTCGAGCGCATGGCGGAGAAATCATCGGCCAATGTGCTTGCCAGTATTGAAAAATCCAAAACCACCACCTTGCCTAGATTTTTGTACGCCCTAGGAATACGGCACGTGGGCGAGAGCACGGCCAAGGATTTGGCTGCTCATTTTGGTGCCTTGGATGCGGTGATGGCCGCGTCGCGCGAACAACTCTTGGCCGTTCGCGATGTGGGCCCCGTGGTGGCTGGCAGTGTAATCGACTTCTTTGCACAAAAGCACCACCGAGAGGTGATCGAGCAAATTCGGGCCCTGGGGGTGTCTTGGCCTGAGGAGCTCGATAAAGCGTCTCGGCATTTGCCACTTCAAGGGCAAACCTTTGTGATCACGGGAACACTCGCGCGTTGGAGCCGAGACCAAGCCCGAGATGTGTTGGAGGGCTTGGGCGCCAAGGTGGCCTCCAGTGTCAGCAAAAAGACCACAGCGCTGATTGCGGGTGAGAGTGCGGGCTCCAAATTGGAAAAAGCCCAGACGCTCGGGGTCAAGGTCTTGGAGGAAGCGGCCTTTGAGGCTTGGCTCAAAACTCTCCATGACGCTGGTCATGAACCGTCAGAGTCGCCACAGTTGCCACTGTTGCCACAGTCGCTTGAAGACGACCCGAGCCGCAAGACGCCCGGTGCGTGAATGTAAAAATAAGGAGCTTTGAGTACTCATGGCGATCCAAACCATTTTAAAAATGGGCGATGCGCGTCTCTTGCGCGTGGCCCAACCCGTTGTCGAGTTTGATACGCCCGCGCTTTATGCCTTGGTGCAAGACCTCTTGGACACCATGCGAGACGCCAACGGTGCGGGTCTGGCGGCCCCACAAATCGGGGTGGACTTGAGGGTGGTGATTTTTGGGTCTGGCCAAGTCAATCCCCGCTACCCTGAGGCGCCAGTCATTGCGCAAACCGTGCTCATCAATCCCGAGTTGGAGCCCATTGGACAGGAGATGGCATCGGGCTGGGAGGGGTGCTTGTCCGTGCCGGGTCTGCGTGGTCTGGTGCCTAGGCATCAGGCGCTTCGCTACCGGGGAAGGGATGTGACGGGGGCTTTGATCGATCGCACGGTGGAGGGTTTTCACGCCCGTGTGGTGCAGCACGAATGCGATCATTTGGATGGCGTCCTCTACCCCATGCGAATCAAAGACTTCACCCAGTTTGGTTACACCGAGGTGCTGTTTCCCGGTATGGATGCGCAGGCAGATGATGACTAAAGTCGCCCGCCCGTGGCTTGAGGGTTGGGCCCCATGGTGGGGTGCTTGAACGTCTTGGATAATGCAAGGGATGGGTTGACGTTGGGCAGCGATCCGAGTAGTGCTTTTAACTTTTTGAATGGACTGGATTGAAATCGTCATGACGCAAGACTTGCAACACCCGCAACACACGCAACAAGTGGTTCAAACCTTCAACCCGGCGCCCAGTTTGCCCGAGTTGCGGTTGCCCAAAAATGCCACCGATGCGCATGTGCATGTGTTTGGTCCACACGCGGTGTTTCCCTTCGCACCTGATCGACAAGTCACGCCCCAAGATGCACCGAAAGAGGCCTTGTTTGCCATGCACGAGAAGATGGGCATTGAGCGCTGTGTCATTGTTCAGTCTGCCCTCCATGGGCAAGACAACCGCGTTCTTGAAGATGCTCTACGCGCTCGACCAGGCCGCTATTTGGGGGTCGCCTTGCTGCCCACGCACGTCTCGGATGCGGAACTCAAGCGCTTGGCCGCTTTGGGGGTGAGGGGGGTGCGCTTCAATTTCATGGCCCATTTGGGCAAGCCTGAAGATAGCATTGAGCAGATCATCGACTTCACCCATCGACTCAAACCCGTGGGGATGCACTTGCAAGTGCACTTTCAAAGTCAATTGATCCATGACCTTTCGCTCCATTTTAAAAAGAGCGCTGTGCCTGTGGTGATCGATCACATGGCACGCGTGGACGCGGAACTTGGGGACAGCCACCCCGACTTTGCTGCCCTCGTGCAACTGCTCAAGTCGCCGCAGTTTTTTGTGAAAGTCAGTGGCATTGATCGCGTGAACGCGCGCTTTCCCTTCCAAGACCCCTCTGAGCCCTACCGAGCAGGCATTGCCTTGGCCCGAGGGCTTGTGCAAACCTACCCCCACCAATGCGTGTGGGGCACGGACTGGCCTCACCCCAATCACACACATATTCCTGACGATGGGGTGTTGGTTCAAGCTTTGAGTGAGATTGCCCCCAGCCCCGAAGCAATGGAGAGACTTTTGGTGAGCAACCCGCAACATCTTTACGATTTCTGGGATTGACGTCGCCATTGGGTACAAATTGATCAACCTCTAAGAAACCCCCTGACCCATGACCACATCACAAAACCTGCGCTTGTTGCCCCTTGAGCAGCGACGCTTTAACGACCGCGTGGTCTTCATCAGCGGAGCGGGCTCGGTGGGCTCTGGTTGGGGCAACGGTCGTGCCATGGCCGTGTTCTTTGCCCAAGAGGGGGCCAAAGTGTGGGGTCTTGATGTCAAGCTTGAGAACATGCACGAGACCCAAAGTTTGATTCAAAGTTTTGGTGGCAGTTTTGAGGGCAAGGCGTGCGATGTCACCTCAAGTGCGGCAATGCTAGAAGCGGTGAATGCTTGCCTACTGCACTGGGGCCGTATTGATGTGTTGATCAACAATGTGGGCGGCTCGGCCAAAGGTGGGCCCGTGGAGATGAGTGAAGAGGTGTGGGATGCGCAAATTGACCACAACTTGAAGAGCGTCTTTTTGGGCTGCAAACACGTCTTGCCCCACATGATCCAAGCGCAAAAGGGCGCAATTGTGAACATCTCCTCAACCTCAGGCATTCGCTGGACTGGTTCAGCCCAAGTCGCCTATGCCGCCACCAAGGCGGGTGTGCTGCAAATGTCCAAGGTGTTGGCGGTTCAGTATGCCAAGCAAGGGATACGGGTGAATTCGGTGGTGCCTGGTCAGTTGCACACCCCCATGGTGGAGACTCGCTTGGCGGGGCAACGCACAGGTGGCGATGTCTCCACGCTCTTGGCCCAGCGCCAGTCACGCATTCCCTTGCCTTTCATGGGGGACGGGCGTGACTCTGCGCACGCCGCACTCTTTTTGGCGAGTGACGAGGCCCGCTTTATCACGGGCACAGAAATTGTGGTCGATGGTGGCATGTCTGCTCGCTGTGATTGAACCCTATGAGTTGTTCATTGTTTGTCTTTACTTTTTTGAAATGAGAGATTGTCATGAGAATCACGCCCATTGAACCCGGAACCCGTCCTGAATTGGCTGAGCACGAGGCCCGCATCACCGCTGAGCGCGGTCGTGTCTCCAACCTCTACCAAGTGCTCTTGAACAGTCCACCGATTGCTCACGGTTGGGAGCAAATGCTCTCAGCGGTGCGCAACCGCTCGAGTTTGTCGGCCGATGTGCGTGAGCTCATTATTTTGCGCGTGGCCGTTTTGAACGACGCCCCTTACGAGTTTGAAGCCCATGCCCCCATTGCGCTCAAGGCAGGTGTGTCATCCGCTGCCATTGATCACCTCAAAGTGATGCCTTTTGATTCACACCACAGCGCCATCGAGGCAGCCCATCATCTCTTCACGCCCATTCAAATCGCTGCGCTCAAGATGACAGACACGATGACTCGAGACATCAAAGTGCCCGATGCCTTGTTTGATTCGATCAAGGGTTTTTTCAATGACCAACAAAAAGTGGATTTGGCCGCCACAGTTGGTGCTTACAACATGGTTTCTCGTTTTCTAGAGGCTTTGCACGTGGGGCACTGAGGGATGGCGGTCACCTTGAGCGCACTCACGCACCGTTTGTTGCTGACTTTGAAGCTTCCTGTTCGGGCGCAATCGTTGGTCGAGACTGAGAGCGCAAGCACCTTCTTCGCTGATGCAACCAAGTCTGGCTTGGCCGCTCAAGTCGCACAGGTGTTGGGCCAGAAGCTCGAGAGCTCGGGCGATCTGCAGCTGTCCAAAGTCGCGTCAGTGGTTCTTGACGCTCCTTTGCAAACCATGCAGCCCGCGCAAGTGCAGGCATCCCTGCTGGTGTTGATTTATTTGGATTGGCGTGAGCCACAAATGGTGAGCTCAACGCAATTGGGCGCACTGCAACTCTTGCTGCAAGGCTATTTCTCACGGGGTCTGGCGCCTGAGTGGGCGAGCATCGCACCAGATTCGCCACTGGAGATGACGTTGAGCCTTTCTCGCTTGGAGCTCAAACTCGATTTGAAGGGCCATGATTGGGGCCAAGAGACATTGGTGCATTATGTGGTGCAAACCGATGTGGAAAACGGTTGGATGGGGGAGATTGAGGCTTGGTATGACAAAGAGCACATGCCAGGACTTGCCGCTGTTCCTGGTTGTCGCAGTGCCCAAAGGTTGATCAATCACGACAACGGACCACGCTCTTACGCTTGTTATGACTTGGTCAGCGCGGATGTGTTGACATCGAGTCCTTGGATGGCGGTGCGGGGTACCGCTTGGAGCTCCATGGCCCGCCCCCACTTTGTCAACCCCCAGCGTTGGGTGATGCGCGCACTTTGAACGCCAGTCAAGGCCGTTGAGCTCAGGGATGAAAGGGTTACCTCGGCACTAATTGGGCAAAAGCGCTTTGACCGCAGAGGTCGTTGCGTGAACCCCGGTGGAGATCACATCCACGGTGCCAGAAACCACCGCATCGGCCACACTCAAGACCGTGCAGCCTTGCAAAGCCAAGAGCGATGTGAGCAATAGGGCTAAACCCAAATGGCGTTGAGTCAAGGGGTGAAGGGAGTGGATCTTCATCGCGGATCTTTCAAGCTGGGGTGGTGGTTGCATCAAGGGGCAGTCGAATCCAGCAATCTGTGCACAGCATTGGGGTCATGTGGGCAAAAAATCGATTGAATTCTCCTGGACGGCAGTTTTATAACGCCTCTTGGCAATGATACTGGTTTTGCAGCTTGTTTTGAGATGAAAGGACGTGAGTAATATTCTTCTTGAGTCGCCCCAAGGGGGACTTCTAAGACGTTAGAATCGTGTATTTGGAGCAATAAGTTATGCGCCTATTAGGAAAAGCGCTCACCTTTGACGACGTGTTACTGGTGCCAGCTTACTCTGAGGTCTTGCCCAAAGACACCCAACTCAGTACCCAATTCTCACGTCGAATTACCTT
>CAISQQ010000342.1 GCA_903887655.1 uncultured Burkholderiales bacterium | reverse complement strand
CCCACTCCCTGAACTTGGACGATCCCACATCGGGCTTATTTTGATGATCGGCACTGAGGAAAACGATTTTTTTGCCCAACACCGTGGGACCAAAATCGCTGATGGCCATCTTGACGGCTTCAATACCGCCTTGTCCGATCACGTCGGCGTAGAGCCCCGACATGTCGTCAATGTCACCAATGACCACTTCGTTGCCCGCGTTGGCAGTCACGCTTGCAGCGAGCGCGAGGCTCACAGCGAATGCCAACCCTGTTTTTTTGCAATTGAACTTCATGCTTATCTCCTTGTTTTTTCTAAAAATCACGCTTTGAAATACCCTGGCTTTTGACGCTTGAGTGGTGGGCCTAGCGCTCGATGGTCTAGGCGCATTGGTGTCACGCATGGCACTCGAGACACTAGACACCGAGAAACTCCTTCAAGTTGGGACTCACCCGTTCGAGCTCAGACTGCTCAAACGTTTGCACAATTTGCCCTCGGTCCATCACATAAAAGCGATCGGCCAAGGGCGCTGCAAACCTAAAATTTTGTTCCACCATCACAATGGTAAAGCCTGCGCCTTTGAGTTGGAGAATCAAGCGCGCAAGGCTTTGAACGATCACGGGGGCCAGGCCCTCTGAAATTTCGTCAAGCAAGAGCAATTTGGCGCCGCTGCGCAAAATTCTTGCTAGCGCTAGCATTTGTTGCTCGCCGCCTGAGAGTTTGGTCCCAGGGGAGTCTTTGCGCTCCAACAGATTGGGAAACAATGCATAGATCGCCTCAAGCGTCATGCCACCGGGCTTCAAGACCGGGGGCAAGAGGAGATTTTCTTCGCAACTCAAGGAGGAGAAGATGCCACGCTCTTCTGGGCAAAATCCAAGCCCAAGCCTGGCAATGTGGTGGGGCTCAAGTCCAATGGCCTGTGTGCCGTGAATCTCAACGCAGCCATGGCGTTGGGGCACGAGTCCCATGATGGCTTTGAGGGTGGTCGTTCTGCCTGCACCATTTCTGCCCAGCAGCGTCACGACTTCGCCGGCGAAGACTTCAAAGCCAATGCCGTGCAGAATGTGGGACTCACCGTAGTGGGCATGCAGATCGTGCACCTTGAGCACAGCTTTTGATGGGCTGTGTTGCGTGTCTTTAGTGAGCATGGGGCGCAGCCTCCAAGGCGCTGGGTGCTTGTTCTTGACCCATATAAGCCTCTAGCACTTGGGGGTTGGTCGACACCTCGGCGTAAGGCCCTTCGGCAATGACTTGGCCGCGCTGCATGACACTGATGCGGTCGGCTATGCTGGCCACCACCTTCATGTTGTGCTCCACCATGATGATGGTTTTGTCGGCGCTCACTTTTTTGATGAGCTCACTCACCCTTTGCACGTCTTCGAGTCCCATGCCTTGGGTGGGTTCATCCAGGAGCATGAGCTCAGGCTCCATCGCCAATGTGGTGGCAATCTCAAGCGCGCGTTTGAGCCCATACGGCAACTCCGCGCTCAAGTGGTGAGCGTAGGATTCGATCCCCACTTGTGTGAGCAACTCCATCACGCGCTCATGCAAGGGGTGAAGACTTTTCTCAGAGCGCCAGAATTGAAGACTTTGCGCGCTGCGACGCTGCAGTGCCACGCGCACATTTTCAAGCACACTCAGGTGCGGGAAGATGGCCGAAATCTGAAAGGAGCGGATGATGCCTCGCCTGGCCACTTGAGCGGGTTGATCGGTGGTGATGTCTTGGCCATTAAAAAGAATACGGCCCGCGCTGGGGGCTAAAAATTTGGTGAGCAGGTTAAAAAACGTGGTTTTGCCCGCCCCATT
>CAISQQ010000341.1 GCA_903887655.1 uncultured Burkholderiales bacterium | reverse complement strand
CGCTCACGCCCCAAGAGGCTTTTGCATTGTCCAGCGGTGAGACCGACGACAGGCTCAAGGCGCTTGCAGCCGTCATCGAGCATGCTGATCCCAGAGCCATTGTTTTGATTCAAGCGCTCTCCAATGACAGCGTAAAAATTGCCCAACAACAAGTCTATGTCGTGCAAGGCGCCAAAGCCATCGATCCAGTCACAGGGGAGAGTCTCGACATGCCCGACAGCGCTGAGGATGTGGTGAGCAACAACCGCATGCGCGGAGAGCTTGATGCTGCCCTGGCCAGTTTGAGCTTATTGAGTCCAGATCAAGCGCTTCGTTTGAAAGCCATCAAGGCCATGCTCAAAGAGCCAGACCCTGACAAATTACCATTGCTCGTCAAGGCACTCGAGGCAGAACAAGTCGATGCATTGAAAATCCAGTTGACTTATGCCAAGGCCGCTATCGAAATCAATAGTCCAGACGATGCGATCCGACTCGCTTCGGTGAAAACCCTGGGCAACAGCAAAACACCAGATACACAACGCATCCTCAATGACCGCATGGGGCAAGAGGCGAATGTCGAGATCAAAGCAGAAATTAAAAAATCATTGCAACAAATTCAATCCGCTTTGGCTTGGGGTGAACGCCTGGGGGTTATTTTTACAGGCCTGAGTTTGGGCTCGATTTTGCTTTTGGTGGCGCTAGGTTTGGCCATCACCTACGGCTTGATGGGTGTGATCAACATGGCGCACGGTGAGCTCATGATGGTTGGGGCTTATGCCACCTATGTTGTGCAGGTGTTTTTCCGTGCACATTATCCCGAGTGGTTTGACGCTTATTTATTGGTGGCCATTCCTGCTTCATTTTTGACCTCTGCAGTGGTCGGCGCTGTCATCGAGCGAGTGGTATTGAAGCATTTATATGGTCGGCCTCTTGAGACTTTGCTGGCGACTTGGGGGATCAGTTTGATGCTCATGCAGTTGGTGCGATCCATCTTTGGCGCACAAAACGTGGGGGTGGAAAACCCCGTCTGGATGAGTGGTGGCATTGAAGTGTTGTCGAATCTGATCTTGCCTTGGAACCGCATGCTGATCATCGTTTTTGCCAGTTTGGTTCTCCTGGGGATGAGTTTACTCATCGGTCGTACACGCTTAGGACTGTTTGTTCGCGGCGTCACTCAAAACCGTCCCATGGCGTCATGCCTGGGTGTGAACACCTCGCGCATTGACACCTATGCATTTGCTCTGGGCTCTGGAATCGCGGGACTTGCCGGTTGTGCTTTGAGTCAGATTGGCAATGTGGGGCCTGACTTGGGACAAAGTTATATTGTTGACTCCTTCATGGTGGTGGTCTTGGGTGGCGTAGGCCAACTATTGGGCAGTGTTTACGCCGCCATTGGCTTGGGTGTCATCAACAAACTCCTGGAAGGCGTCGCGGGCGCAGTCCTTGCCAAGATCGCCGTTTTGGTGTTCATCATTTTCTTTATTCAAAAAAGACCCCAAGGACTCTTTGCGATGAAGGGACGCTCTGCCGAAGCTTAAAGTGCAATGACAGCGTTACTTTTTGAACGAATGTGCTCTGAATTTTTTTTATTTGTTTGATACGGACATCATGACCCAACCATCCATCCTCTTTGCCCAGCCCAAGAGCTTGCTCACCCCTTGGGGTTGGGGTGTATTTGCCGTTTTGGCGCTCTTGGTGTGCTTGGGCATTCCCCTGCTCAATATGGTGGTGTCACCCAGCAGTATTTTTCATGTGAGTGACTTTGCCATTGCTTTGGTTGGGAAAATCATGTGCTACGCCATTTGTGCCTTGGCCATGGATTTGATTTGGGGTTTTACTGGTATTTTGTCGCTTGGGCATGGTTTGTTTTTTGCGCTCGGTGGTTACGCCATGGGCATGTACTTGATGCGACAAATCGGTCGAGACGGCAATTACAAATCCGATTTGCCCGATTTCATGGTTTTCCTGGACTGGAAAACCTTGCCCTGGCATTGGGCATTGAGCGACAGTTTTTGGGCCACCGTTCTCACCATTCTGATCGTTCCGGCATTGATTGCATGGATCTTTGGGTATTTCGCATTTCGCTCGCGCATCAAGGGGGTTTATTTCTCCATCATCACGCAGGCCATGACTTATGCGTGCATGCTGTTGTTCTTTAGAAATGAAACGGGCTTTGGTGGCAACAATGGTTTTACGGACTTTAAACGCATCCTCGGCTACCCCATCGCAACGCAAGAAATGAGGATACTGTTATTCATCTTGTCAGGGGTATTTTTGTTGGGCTTTTATTTGTTGGCGAAATGGATCATGGCGAGCAAGATGGGCCGTGTTTTAATGGCCATTCGTGATGCCGAGAGTCGGGTGATGTTTTCGGGTTACTCGCCCTTGCCGTATAAATTGTCAATCTGGACACTCTCGGCCTTGATGTGTGCTGTCGCTGGTGCCCTCTACGTTCCCCAAGTGGGAATCATCAACCCAAGCGAGATGAGTCCGGCTCAATCGATTGAGATTGCCATTTGGACGGCGGTGGGGGGGCGTGGTACCTTGATTGGTCCAATCGTGGGTGCATTCTTGGTGAACCTGGCCAAAAGTTGGCTCACCGTCACAGCACCTTCCATTTGGCTTTATTTCCTGGGTGCGTTGTTCATCTTGGTGACATTGTTTTTGCCATTGGGGGTGGTGGGATTTGTTCAAAAATACTTCAAAAAAGAAGGAGCTCACTCATGACGCCCGATTTAATGGAGCTTGGGTCCCAGCGCATTGAGGCGCATTTGACCAAAGTCCAGGCGGTCAACACCGATTCAGGTGGTCGAGGGACCAGTTATTCGCGCTTGAAGACTCAAGGCGAGATCGATGTGGCCCATGGTCGTATTTTGTATTTGGAAGGTGTCCATGTGAGTTTTGATGGCTTTAAGGCCATCAATAACTTGAATATTGACATCGCTCCAGGCGAGCTTCGCTGTGTCATTGGGCCCAACGGCGCGGGCAAGACCACCATGATGGACATCATCACGGGTAAAACGAGACCGGATGCTGGCCAGGTATTTTTAGGCAGCACCATCGATTTGCTCCAGCACAGTGAGCCCGAGATTGCCCAGTTAGGGGTGGGTCGTAAGTTTCAAAAACCCACCGTTTTTGAGCACCTCAATGTGTTTGAGAATTTGGAGTTGGCTCTGAAGACTCGCAATGGTAAGGGGGTGGCGTCATCTTTGTTGTTTCAACTCGATTCGGCTTACTCGGACCGTTTGTCTGAGGTGCTTGAGACCATCCAGTTGGGAGCGCACGTGTACCAAGAAGCGGGTTATTTAAGCCATGGTCAAAAGCAGTGGCTTGAGATTGGCATGCTGCTCATGCAAGACCCTGTGTTGTTGCTGCTCGATGAGCCCGTGGCAGGGATGACCGACCAAGAAACGGCACGAACCGCAGAGCTTTTTTTGTCCTTAAAAGGCAAGCACTCTTTGATGGTGGTCGAGCATGACATGAGCTTTATTGCCGCCATTTCTGAGACCGTTACCGTGCTCAGTGAGGGCTCAGTGTTGGCGCAGGGGACTTTGCAGGAAGTTCAAAATGATGAGCGGGTGATTGAAGTTTATTTGGGGCGATGAATGTTATTAACTCTTGATCAAGTCAATCAGTATTACGGCGGCTCACATATTTTGCGCTCGGTCTCCTTGGAGGCAGAACTCGGTCAAGTCACGGTTCTTTTGGGTCGCAACGGGGTTGGTAAAACCACTTTGCTCAAGTCCTTGATGGGGGTGGTACCCATCCGCAGTGGTGAAATCAAGTTGGAGGGCAAGCCGATCCATCACATGACCCCTTATCAACGCGCTCGAGTGGGCATTGGTTATGTGCCTCAGGGGCGTGAGATTTTTGGTCGTTTAACGGTGCTTGAAAATTTGCAAATGGGCTTGGCGATGAAGGCGGCGAGCGCCAAAGTTCCTGATGAACTTTATGAGCTTTTCCCTGTTTTGGCGCAGATGCAGCACCGCCGTGGGGGTGACTTATCAGGAGGTCAGCAGCAGCAGTTGGCCATCGCGCGAGCGCTGGCGGCCAAGCCCAAGCTGTTGGTGCTCGACGAGCCCACCGAGGGGATTCAGCCCAGCATCATCAAAGACATTGGTCGCGTGATCAAAATGCTGGCTGAGCGCGGTGACATGGCCATTTTGTTGTGCGAGCAGTATTACGATTTTGCTGAGGAGTTGGCTGATCGCTATTGCGTGATGGAGCGCGGTGAAGTCATTGCTCACGGGCCCGGCAGTGAAATGCAGGCCAAGGGCATTCGCCAAATGGTGGCCATCTGAGAGAACGATTGTTTGATGTGAGCGTTGGTTGAGCTTTGGTCATTGGCTGGCCCCCAACGTTCAAGCTCCGAGGTCCATGGTCATCGTGATCCATTAAACTGTGGATGTCTCCATTCATCGTCAACCTTGCGTCATGACCTCAAACAACAAACCCAACTTTGGCCTCATCATTGTGGGAGATGAAATTCTCTCCGGTAAGCGAGCCGATAAACACATGCCTCGGCTCATTGAGCTCTTGTCCAAACGTGGCCTGAGTTTGTCTTACGCCCACTACGTTGGGGATGATCCTCAGCGCATTACCCAGACCTTGGCCAGTGCTTTTGAAAGCGGGGACATTGTCTTTTCTTGCGGTGGCATTGGTGCCACGCCTGACGACCACACCCGTCAGTGTGCCGCCAAAGCGCTGGCCTTGGAATTGAGTTTGCATCCTCAAGCCGAGGCCTTCATCAGAAAGCGGATCCAAGACCAGGCTCTGGAGAGCGGCCAGCCCTATGAGCCCGATCACCCCAACCACATTCATCGCCTGAACATGGGAATGTTCCCTGTCGGGGCCGATATCATTCCCAATCCTTACAACAACATCGCCGGCTTTCAGTGCTCCACTCGCGATCCTGAGGTGTTGGCCCAGCACCCTTGGGCTCGGGTGTATTTTGTGCCCGGCTTTCCAGTGATGGCTTGGCCGATGATGGAGTGGGTGCTCGATACCTATTGCGCTCAATGGTTTGATTTGAGTGCCTGGATCGAAAAGTCCGTCATCGTCTACGGTGCGATGGAAGCTGCCTTGACCCCCATCATGATTGAGCTCGAAAGGGTCTTTGAGGGTGTGAAAGTCTTCAGCCTCCCCAGCGTTGACCACCCCGAGCATGGTCGCCATATCGAGCTGGGCGTGAAAGGTCGACCTGAATTGGCTCAACCTGCTTATGAGTCGATGCTTCAGAGCTTGCGCGAATTTGGTGCATCAATTGGCCCCGAATTGGTGCGCTGATGGATTGAGTAGGCGCGGGCGATGATTTAATTTTGCACTATAATGGTGCAATGTAGTGTTTGTGTATTCGTTGATTTTGGTTCAGGCCTTGTTTTTGTGCCTAAAAGGCGGCTTTTGGGCAATTACAATGCAATTGTTTTGTATGATCAAGACAGGACCCTTGTGAACTGCAGATGGCACAAAATCTGCTCGTCTAATCAAGACCCATAATCAACCCCAACCGATATTTCAGGAGAATTCTGATG
>CAISQQ010000340.1 GCA_903887655.1 uncultured Burkholderiales bacterium | reverse complement strand
GTCTAAACGCTCACCAATAACCGCAGTCGATTTACACAGATTTATTTACACCCTCTTAACAAAGGCTTTTGCCCTGTTCGAGCGTCTTCGTCCTTGGGGCAAGTTGCTCCTGCGTTTGAGGTCTGAGATCCAAGCCAGACTTGCTCTTGGTTGACCATGGCGAAGACATCTCAAGCCGTGTTTTGTTTGGAGAGCCTTTCTGGCGTTCATTGCGATGCCCAGGGGTGGGTTTTTGTTGTCGGTCATCAAGTTTTCGTGGAATTCAGGTAGGATTGAAAATGATTGGATTGGTTTTGATCCAATTTAAAAATTTCAACACATCATTCAACTTTATTAATCTTTCTTCGGCAATTCAATTCATGAAACAACTTCACAATCCGCTCATTGATTTTAGGTATTGGGTATTGATCTCATTGGCCAGTATCTTTGGAACCAACACGGGGGATTTGGCGGTCAGACTGTGTAAGTTGTCCGGTGTCTTCCCACCAGAGGGACTGATGGGACTCAAACATGCGGGTCCATTGCCCATTTTGATTTTGCTTTTTGGGGTTCTGTGGTTGTTGGAGAAAAAAGATGACGATAAAACTGAACTCTTTTTTTGGTCCGCTATTTTGATCATTCGCACGGCTGCCACCAACATTGCTGACATGATCGCGGGCGACTTGCATTTGGACCCACTCGTGTGCTCGTTGGTCCTGGCCCTTGGTTTGTCGGGATTGGCCCTTTGGTGGCACTCCAGGCGCCCTCAGCCGATTGATCCCTTGTTTGTCCCGCAGACACATCTTCTTTATTGGTCCATGATGATGACGGCAGGGGTGCTGGGAACCATCCTTGGTGACTATGTGGCCGATGAGTATGGACTTGCCTACTCTGCAGGCTACTTGTCGTTGGCGATGGCGATCCTGGTGCTCTTGGGATTCAAGAATTTTTTGGTGATGACACCGCTTTATTGGCTTGGTGTCGCCTTGGCCCGAGTGGCTGGCACTGACGTCGGTGACTGGCTGGCCAAGAGCGTTGAGAAAGGCGGCTCGGGTCTGGATTTACCAACCGCCACCGTGATCAGTGGCTTTGCTTTCACGGTGTTGGCGTTATTTTGGAAGAGCAAGCAAAAATCACATTGATTGCACGGTCGTTGGTCGCCGTCAACCCTTGCCCATCATCGATGAGCATCTCTACAGTTTCGAGAAGCTGTCGCCTACAGTCAGATTCACTCCAATTTCAAATGAAGTTGACCAATGATTTTGGAGTATTTCTTTTGATCCTGTGCAATCAATGACTTGAACTCGTCTTGTGAGGTGAGCAAGGGCTCTATTCCGCCAGATTTGAATAAATTATCGACCACTTCGTTCGATTTCAACGCTTGAGTGACCCAAGTTCTGATGGTGTTGACGACGGCGGTTGGGAGCTGTGCAGGACCAAAGAGGCCAATCCAGATGGTCGCTTCAAAGTCAGGGTAGGTTTCATTGAGCGTGGGCACATCTGGAAATGCTTTGGAGCGCCGCGACCCGCTGGAGGCCAGTGGTTTGAGCTTGCCCGTTTTGAGTAAGTTTGCGTTCGAGGTGCCAGCGAACATGACGGCGACTTCACCGCCAACAGTCGCAGTGGTGGCTGGCGATCCGCCCTTGTAGGGCACATGCAAGAGCTCAATACCGGATCGGGCTTTTAGAAGCTCCATGATCAAGTGATGCTGTGAGCCGTTTCCAGCAGATGCATAGGCCAGCGGTGGGTTGGCGTGTTTGGCCAAATCAATGAAGTCGGCAAAGTTCTTCACGCCCAGATTGGGGTTGGCTGACAAGACAAATTGATTGGCGCCCAAACTCGCGATGGGGAGCAAATCACGGTTCACATCAACGCTAGATTTGCTGTAGAGGTAAGGGTTGATGGAGAATGTGCTGTCCATGCAAACGAGCAAGGTGTATCCATCTGCGGGGCTTCGGGCCACATAATCCGCCGCAATATAGCCATTGGAGCCCACACGGTTCTCCACCACGACGTTTTGAGCACTCAATTCAGAGATCTTGGCGGCCATGATGCGTGCAATCAAGTCGGGCGCGCCACCTGCAGGGATAGGGGAGATCAGTTTGATCGATTGGTGAGGGTAAGAAAGAGTTTGCGCTGTGGATGAAAGACTGCCAACGCTCCCGCAAAACAGCATGAAGAGTGTGCATTGTTTTGCGGTTGATAAAAAGGTTTTGATCGTCATGGCAAGCGTCCTGTCGAGTCGATGGTACCCGTGCTGGGTGTGGGTTGGTGTCAATGGGTTTTTAAAAAATCGATGACCGCTTGATCAAAACGTTCTGGCTCCTCCCAAGATAGAGCGTGACCTGCCTCGGGCAGCAGCACCCACTGGGCGTGATCCAGGTATTTCACCCAGAGTTGCATGAGTGCTGGGGGCGCCAGTAAATCGGCGCCGCCTGCAATGACCAGGGTCGGGCTCTTGATGGTTGCTATTTTGGCAAAGGTGTTGGGTGTGCGAAGTGCCTGGGCTTTGGCGCCGGATTGTTGTGACCGCTCTTCAATTTCAACCCAAGTCTTGGTGCCTTCAGGATCTCGGGCTCGGTAGGATGGGCCTACTTCTCTGAAATAGGCGGGAAGTTTGCGAATGCCTGGAATTTCAATGCGATCGACCACCTCTTTCATGGTGGGCTCGGAGAGCTGTGCGGTGCTGCCCCCCACGATCAGGCTTTTAATGCGCTCGGGCTTCCACGCCGCATAGTCAATCGCGGCAAAGCCTCCGCCGGCTATTCCCAAGAGATGAAATCGATCGATCTTCAAATGCTCCACCAAGGCTTCGAGGTCCTGTGCAATGCTGCTCGCTCCATTGTCCATGGGTGTTTTGGCAAAGCTTTGGCCCCAGCCGCGGCGATCAAATGCGATGACTCGGTAACCCGCTTTTGCAAACACGGCCGACTGCAGGGCCCAGACCTCACTGCTGCCGGTGTTGGGGTGCAGCAAAATCAAAACGTCTTGGCCGGCTGTGCCACCGGTATCGGTGAACCACAAATTGACACCTGCCAGATCGGCTTTGAAGCCCCTTGCCTGGGGGGCAGGTGCAGGCTTGAGCGTGGGCCCATTGAAAGACAGCGTGTTTTGCGCTTGAATTGGAAGCATTGGCCATGCACTCAAGAGCAGTGTCAAGCCCAAGGTAAGCCAAGAGAGAAGAGACCGAGAGCCCAGCGTTGCAGGCAGCGGTGTCTTGAAAATGGTCATGAAGGGATCCCTGTGAGGCTGGTGAATTCGGTTTTTGTGTGTCATGGGCAATCGGCCTTCAGGTGCTGTAGGCACGGCATGATCATGGACTCGACGTCCAACAAGTTGTTGACTCTGGATGTGCCCGACATGTGTGGCGTGGAGATGAATGTCGGCAAGGCCAAGAGACTTTCGTCTTCGCTTGCCGGCTCTTGGTAGTGCACATCAAAGGCCGCTCCGGCCAAGTGATGTGTACAGAGTGCTGCATGTAGGGCGTCATGCTCCACAATGGCCGCACGGGCGGTGTTGATCAAGTAGGAGCCTTGGGGCATGAGGGACAAGGCTTGCCCATTGATCATGTGTCGGGTCGCATGATTGAGGGGAACGTGAAGGCTTAAAAAGTCACTTCGCTTGAGCAGGTTTTCAAAATCAACGCTCTCCACCGCCCAACGACTTTTCTCGCCAGGGCTCAGAGGCGAGCGTCGATGGCAGAGAATCTTCATGCCGAAATGCTGTGCCAAATGGGCCACCTCTTTGGCGACTTCCCCAAACCCCAGCAGTCCCAGGGTTTTGCCATGCAGCGTGGTGAGACCGGGTATGCGTCCGTAGTTGGCATTGGCCGTGTGGTTCAGATCATAGGGACGGTAGGGTAGCCCGGCATTTTTTAAATCACTTTGACGAATGAGCCCATTCACAAATGGGAATCGTCTGGCCAAATTCAGACACAGCATCAGGGTGTGTTCGGCCAATGCGATGTTTGTGAAGCGTCGAACGGTGTGAACAGGCAGTTGGGCCAGCTTGCAGGCCTCTTGGTCAATGTGCTCGGTGTTCATGCCGAATTGATGCACTGATTTCAGTCTTTGAGCCAAGCCGATTTCTTGCTCTCCAAATTCCAAACTTTCAATGAACACATGGTCTGCGATGGGTAAGAGGGCATGAAATTCCTCTTGCGAATGGACCATCCGGACATCACTGGGAAAAAGGCCTTGAGCGCGTTGTCGAAAGCCTTCAATCCAGGCCTGGAAATTGACCACGTCGGTGCTGACAAAGTCTTCGAAGGCTTGGTAACGCTCAGGCTCGACCTTGGGGTCCAAGAGCACTTGGGTGAGTCTTAATATTTTGTCGTCCTGGACAAGAAAGACACGGGATGGTCGCATAGGGAGAGAGCTGGGTAGGGTGCAGGCTTTACGGGGCTGACACCTTGAGTTGCTGCATCAAATGGCGAACCAAGGTTTGTCCCTCTTTGGCCAACTCTAGGATGGTTTGCATTTTTTGCATGCTGTGCCAAGGCCCCACACAGTCAAAGAATTTGGCGTCCAAGTCTTTTTGACTGGCTGGGTTTTCTGGGGATCCTTTGTGATGCGCTACTGTCTCGGTGAATTGGTGGCCCGAATGGGTTTGGATGTGCAGCGTCACGGGTTGCTCAAAAGGCGCCTTTCGCACTCTCTCGTTTGACTCTGACAAGTGGGGGGGCACACTCACGGTGATCAAGTCAATCAAAGCCAAAATCTCAGGTCGCCACACCGCTTCATCGGTGAAGGAGGCGAGGGTGGGGCGCTCGTCCAAGAGGGCACTGGCGATGCAATACTCCAATGACGTTTTGCCTTGCAGTCCATTGATCGGGCGCGAGTGAATCAAGGTTTTGGGAAACATATAACTCACCTCTGCAACGATGGATTTGATGTCGGTAATTTTTAAGCGGTGTTTGGTTTGCAGCTCCACCACGCAGTCCACTGCGAAAAGTGGCGGTCGTCCACAAGGGTAGAGCTTAAAACTCGGGCCTGGTGCAGTGATCATGAAGGGATCTCCCCAGGATGATAAATCCGCTAAAACGCGTGACTCATCCCAATCGATGCAGAGCATTTGACCGATGTTCATGGGCCCATCAAAAATCTCTGGGTCGGCGGTAAATCCACGAGCCGCGAGTTTGGCGGCTTTGACACCATTGCTCGCAGCAAGACCACTGTGCAAAGACATCGTCATGGTGCCAAAGTTGCGGCGAAGGCCACTGGCCAACGAAGCCACAATGCCAAAGGCGTGCAGCATTTGTTCGGCACTCAAGCGCATCAATATGGCGCATGCCACAACCGATCCAAACGCGCCTTGCGTGGCGGTGGCGTGCCAACCTTGCTCGTAGTGCGAGGGATTCAAGAGGACTCCCAAACGACACTCCAACTCATACCCCACCACAAACGCGTTGAGTGCTTCGTTCAAGCTCGCATTGACGTCCTCGGCCACCGCCAAGACCGCCGGCAGCAAGGGGCCCGATGGGTGGCCCCGCATTTGTGCTTGGTTGTCGTCAAAAAGCTGCAAGCTGATCATGGTGCCGTTGATGAGTGCGACGTCGTCACTTCGACCCTGATGCGGGTAGGCAATCACCGATGAGCCCTGGGTGCTGGCGTGTTCAAACAAGGTCTGCTTGAGGTTCTCGATGGGGGTCTCTTTGTAGGCGGCAAAGGCGCAGGCCAAGGAATCAATCAAACACTTTGTGGCAATCTCTTTGTCCGACAAGCCAACTTTGGAGGGCAAATGGATCAAGCAAGTTTGGGCGATCTCTCGCGTGAGTTGGTGGTTGGCGTTGCGGGAGGGCTTCATGGATGTCCTGGGACGAGGCGAATGGGTGAAGGTGTGTTCAATTTTGGATGTTGGATTCTTTGACGGTTTTGGACCACCGCACGATTTCACTTTGAACATAGTCCTTGAACTGTGCGGGGGTATTGCTGGGCACAGGATCGAGGCCTTCTTTGGTCAATTTGGCTCGGACATCATCGAGCTTCATCAACGCGTTCGTTTGCGAATTGAGTTTGTTGATGATGGTGACGGGCGTGTTGATGGGCGCAAAAAGACCCAGCCAATTGCTCACCTCAAAACCGGGCAGTCCTGAGGAGGCGATGGTGGGAACTTGCGGCACCATGGGCGAGGGCTGTAGGCTTGACACACCGAGTGCGAGCAGCTTGCCCGAGTTCACAAAGGCCAGCACGGGTGTGATGCCAATCAACATCACTTGAACGTTGCCTGCCAAGAGATCGGTCACTGCAGGCGCTGCACCTTTGTAGGGCACATGCAAGATATTGACCTGCGCCATTTTGTTGAACATCTCCATGGCCAAGTGGCTTGCACTGCCGGGTCCTGAAGTTCCGTAATTGAGTTGACCGGGCTTGGATTTGGCCAATTTGATGAACTCTTCGACGGTCTTGATTTTTAAATTGGGATTGACCACCAAAAGACTGGCCAATGAGCCGGTTTTGACAATCGGGGCAAAGTCCCGCAGGGTGTCAAAGCCGACTTTGTTCAGGCTCGGATTCACGCTCACCACCCCGGCTGTGGTGAACAAGAGCGTGTAGCCATCGGCGTTTGAGTGGGCAACATATTCCGCGCCAATACTGCCACCCGCTCCCGCTTTGTTGTCGATGATGACTGCTTCTTCTAAGAGCTCGGAGAGTTTTTGCGCCAAAACGCGAGCCATGGTGTCGGTGGGGCCACTGGCTGTGAAAGGGACCACCATGTGAATGGGCCTCGAGGGGTATTTGCTCGCGTCTTGTGCCAAGCCCCATCCTGAACAAAGGGCCGCCCATATTCCCATGGCAAAGCGCCAATGAAAGAAAAACTTTGAATAAGTATGCATTCAGGCTTGCTCAACGTTAAGGGTGATGGGGTCGCAAGCGGCGGCTCGCACAGGTCTGGGGGCCAGCGCTTGTTCATTGGCCTGATAGGCTTTGCACACCAAGGCGGTGTTTTAAAGTCTACCTTGAGCGCACTCGAGTTTTGTATAGGGTAAGCCTGAGTTCAACGCACTCAGAGCATTGATACAGCACAAAAATGGTGCGAATATCCAGTGGGTATGAACACCCAAGCGCTTGCTTTATCAACGCGATGGACCCGCTCAGGTCAATGACCCTCGATGACCCTCTGGGGTCACACGCCCAGAGTCCTCGGTTTAATCGAGTATTTCGACGAGTTCGACGTCAAATTTGAGGGTGGCATTGGGTGGAATCACACCGCCTGCACCACGCTGACCATAGGCCAAATCGGGTGGGATGATGAGGGTGCGTTTACCACCGACTCGCATGCCTTGAACACCTTCATCCCAACCTTTGATGACCATGCCTTGACCCAAGAAGAATTCGATGGGGGCGTGGCGATCAAAACTGGAATCGAACTTTTCGCCGGCTTCTTCATTTTCATAAAGCCAGCCAGTGTAGTGAACACTCACCTCATCTTCAGCCTGGGCGACTTCGCCCTCACCAATGTGGACGTCTAAATATTGCAGGCCGCTGGGGGAAGTGATCATGATGAAGTTCTAAAGAAATAACAAGGGATTCAATTATCGTCTAAAAAAGACCAGACGGTGGGTCTTGGTCTTTGAGTTTGGAAGGTTCATGGTGGGCGTCGTTGCTCAGCCCCACGCATCTTAGTCGGCGCTGATGCCTGCTTGACGGATGAGCTTTTCGTATTTGGCCAGTTGCAGGGACAACAATTGTGTCAACTCTTCGGGGGAGCTGCCCCGCGGCGTCAATCCCTGGGCAATGAGTTGGTCTTTGACCGACTCGTCAGAGAGGGCTTTGACAATTTCCTTGTAAAAGTGCTGAACCACTGACTTGGGGGTGCCAGCAGGCGCCATCATGGCGTACCAAGAGTTGAATTCAAAATTGGGCAGACCCGACTCGGAAATGGTAACCACCTCTGGAAACTGGCCCATCCGTTTGGGGGTTGACACGCCGATGAGTTTGAGTTTGCCGCCTTTGATGAGCGAGTTGACAGTGGCAATCCCTTGAAAACAAACATCCACCTCCTTGCCCGCCAAGCCCACTGCCGCCTGGGTGGCGCCTTTGTACGGCACATGCGTGAGCTTGATGCCCGATTGAGCAGCAAAGAGGGCCATGGCAATGTGCTGAGGGCTTCCGTTTCCACCCGAACCGTAGTTGATTTTCCCGGGTGACTGCTTGGCAGCCTGAATCAAATCTTGGGCTGACTTGATATTCGAGTCTGCCCCCACCACCAAGCCCCACTCCACCGTGGCCACCAAAGAGATCGCCTCGAAGTCTTTTTGGATATCCCAGGGCATTTTGCTCTGCAAATTGGGCAGCATGGTCATGATGCTGTCGTTGAATCCGCCCAGCACATAGCCATCGGGGGAGGACTTGGCCACCTTATCGGCGCCAATGAGGCCGGCCGCACCCGCTTGGTTTTCGATGGCGATGCCGAGTCCTATGTTTTGAGAAATCTTTTGCATCACAATGCGAGCCGCATTGTCCACCGCACTACCAGCGGCCAAGGGCACGATCACTTTGATGGGTTTGCTCGGGTAGGTCGATTGGGCCCAGGCCGCTTGCGACCCCAGGTTCAAGCCCAGTTCTCCAAGCCCTCCCAGGCCCATCAAGGTAGCGAGTTGTATAAGTGAGCGTCTTTGCATCGGGGGGCCTCTAGGTGGGTAATGGGTGAAATTGTCAAAAGGCCATCGGCTCAATGGCTTGAAGCGGCCTTGAGCGGGGAGATGCTCAAAGTCAGGGCCAATTGGTCAAGTTGCTCAACCAAAGCGGGCGAGAGCGCCACGCCGAATTGGAGGTGATCGAGCTTTTTCAGGTGACTTTGTTCACCCGGCAGCCAAATGCGTTCAACACCCGGCATTTTGCGACTGGCTTTGATGTCTTGAATGAATTGGTCAATTTGTTGTTTGAAGACTTGGATGTCGCCAAAGGCATCGGGATCGATGATGACGATGGCTTGCCCGGTATTGGTGACGCTGCTCGCGTCTTTGTTGAAGTCAATGACATCGCGCCCCATGGCCGCACCATTCAAGGCCCCGGCCAAAATGCCCACGATCATCGATAAACCGTAGCCTTTGTATCCGCCAATGGGGAGCAAAAAGCCTTTGTCACTTTGATTGGGGTCAAGCAAGGGCTTGCCTTCTTGGTCGACCATCCAACCCTCGGGCATCATTTCACCGTTTTGCGCTTTGGCTTTGACTTTGCCGTAAGCGGCCACGGTGGTTGCCATGTCCAGCACAATGGGTATTTCTCGGAGTGTGGGAATGGCCGCGGCGATGGGGTTGGTGGAGAGCAACATATCGAGTCCGCCCCAGGCCGGCAGGTGGTTGGCATTTCCCACCGCAAAGTACAAACCCAGCATATCGTGCTCGAGTGCCATTTTGGCGTAAAGCGAGGCCGGTCCAGCGTGGTTGCTGTACTGTGATCCCACCCAAGCAATGCCGGTATTTTTGGCTTTTTGAATGGCCAATTCAGTGGCGTATTTCATCACCAGGTGGCCCATGCCGTTGTCACCATCAAGCACAGCCATGGCGGGCTTTTCCTTCAAAATTTTGATTTGAGGATTCAAGTTGATGGCACCGGCTTGGATGCGCTTGGTGTAGGGTGCCAGACGAAAGATGCCATGCCCATCCGAGCCCTGCAAGTCAGCTTGGGCCATCAATTGTGCAATGACGTGACTGTCTTTTTGGGGAAATCCCAGCGCCAGCATGGCCTCTTCAATAAAGCGCTCGAGCTCGGGGAGTTTAAATCTTGGATGTGTCATGGTGTAATTAGATGGATGGCTGACCCAATCGTCGCATCATGTCGAGTGCAGCACAATCTGGACTGGTTAAAACGGGGATAGATGTAACGGCTTGGCAGGCCTCTTGAGCCGCCGCCATCGAGAATTGGGCGAGCATGATCACATCGCACTCATCAAGTTCAGACATGGCGAGGGATACTTTTTGGTGATGCAAATCCTCGTCCCCATTGGCCAAATCCTGCATCGCTTGTGGCACGTGAGCGGGTCGAACTTGGACGCTCAATCCATGGTCTTGGGCCAGCGTCAAAAATTCTTGAGTCATCGAAGCAATTGACGGCTCAAAAGTGGCGACCAAACCAACCTGAAGGCTGGGGCCTCGTGCTCGGTGTCGCAAGGCCTCCTCAAACATGGCTTGGTTCGGTTTGAGAACTGGTTTGTGGCTGGCCTGGGCGCAGGCGTCGATGGCCGCGCCAAAGGCAGAGCAGGTGAACAAAATGCCATCGGCCTGGCAAAACCAAGCGTAATTGGCGAGTTGCTCAAAACGCGCCATCATCTGTGGGGTCAATACGCCGCTCTTGGCGTGGTCTTTGGATAAACTGTCATCGAGCAGATGAAACACTTCAGTTTTCGGGGAATGCTTGGCAAAGGCATTGGCAATGGGGTGCATGGCCAAGGCGGTGGCATGAATCAGGGCAATTCGAGGGGGAGTGGGTAAATCGGTTGTCAAGGGCATGCCTGCTGTTTCCATGGAGAGATTGAATCAAGCCAATCGATCAAGAGTTGGCGCCACAAGATGGCGTCTATTGAAGCCACGACAAGTGCGGTTGTCCTCGTTTGCATTTCTAGACAATGATGGACAAGTCTTGTTATATCAAATGCGTGGGCAGATGTTACGCTTGAGGAAAGGGTAGGCTCTATTTACAGCCGCCCGTGATTATGTCATAGTTGTCATAAAGTTGGACTGTGTTGACTGTCGAGCCAACGCCTTGCAATTCAGCACTGAATTGAAGTCACGCATCGGGTCCAAAAAAGCATGGGAGTGACCTTTAATGTTGAATTTGATGAAAAAGTATGGCGGGGTGAACAACCTCAAGAACATTCTCACTCGGTTTTATGAGAGTGTGTGTGATCAGCGTGAGATCAAGCATTACTTCTTCAACGTCAAGCTCGAAAATTTGATCGATGACCAGCTGCATTACAGCCAGTACATCATGAGCAAAACCGATCGTGGCTACAAGGAGCCACCGATGCAGTCCACGCCCACTGAAATTCGAGTCAGTCCCAGCGTTTTTGACGATGTCATGGTCACTTTGTCCAATTTGTTGCTCAAAGTCCACGTTCATCGCGATGATGTGCCTCGCTTGGTGTCGATGATCATTGATTTGGCGGAGGAAACACGCGCTCAAGCCAAT